>JBFMAP010000006.1:0-18739 GCA_040755655.1 Microcaldota archaeon | reverse complement strand
GAAACCCCAGTAATACGGGCTGTTGCAGCCAAAGCAATCATCAGCACCGCACCCGACACCGCCTATCTTGCAAAGCGCCTTGCCCAACACAGGGTCCTCCAGAATAACGACGCCGAGCCCGGAGTTCTGGAGAATGTCCGCAGCGCTCGCGCTGCCTGAATAACCCACACATCTCGTCAGAACGTCTGCGCCCTCAAAGGACACCACGAGCGCGACCCTGCCGCAACTGCCTGCGCCTGCGCCAGCGAGCAGGCAGAGCACAAGGGCTAGCGGAAATTTCAGGCCCACCAAAACACCAGAACAGTTTTTCGCGCAAAATTTATAAATGTTTATAAACCACGGAAGTCCAAAAGCAAAACATGCGCACCACATACCCACGCCCGACGCAATTTTTCGCGGAGCGAAAAATGCGCCCATTTTTGCCCACGTGCAAAAATTGGGAGCCCGCGGCTTTAGCCGCGGGTAAAGGCCCGGATGCCGCTTCCTCCAACTCACAACAAACCCGCGCCTTCCCTATTTGCCTACGGCAAATGGGACACATTTGCGCCCGAGGCGCAAATCGTGTTAGGCGTGAGTATGTGACAGAGCCGGCGCCAGACGTCCAGGAGCAAATGGAGAGGATGCTGCGCGCGCTCGAGTTCGAGCACATCAACCAGTACAGGATAATATGCATGCGGAGCAGTGGAAGTAAGGCGCGCGCGTACGCGCGCGTCTGGAACCTTCCCTCAATCTGGCAGAAGGCGCTCGAGATCCGCGCGTATTACATCATCGAAGTTCTTTCGGAGCATTTCGACAAACTGGGCCAGGAGCAGAAGGAGAAAGTCCTCATCCACGAACTCCTCCACATCCCGAAGACTTTCAGCGGCGCGCTCGTCCCGCACCTATGCTTCGGCAGGAGAATAGACAAAGCGCGCGTCGACGCGCTGTACAAAAAATACAAGGAATACAAGGACAAAGAAAAAGAGGAGGGAATCTAACGAATCAGAAAAACCTACGGAAAATTTCCCTCAGCCACCAAAAAAAGTTCCATGGCATAGGCGCTCTGCGTATTGGCGCGTTGTAAAGTTCTGCTGCCAGTTCCCTCAGGCTCTCGCTCACCGTGGAGTTCGGACTGCACTGCGTGACAGGCGCCTTCATCGCTATGCTCGCAGGAACGCTCTCGTCCTCTGGTATCATGCACAGCACGCGCGCGTCGCACATCGACTCTATCTCCCTGCGGTGGAGTTCGTATTTCTTGTCCCGCACGCGGTTGACCACCACCCCGCCAACCCTCACGTTGTTCTCCTGGCAGAGGGAGAGCATCTTCACTGCGCTCGTCGCGCTCGGCACGTCAGGGGTTGTTATCACAACCGCGTCTGTGCACGCCCTTATTATTCCCTCGACATCGCTTGAGAGCCCTGGCGGCGAGTCTATTAGGATAAGGTCGTATGTCTCCACGCCCTTGAGCGAGTCCTTCAAATCCTCCATGCCCACGCGTCTGTCGTACTTGAGCGCGGACGGCAGGACCCGCACCCCGCTACCCGGATGCGCCACGATGGCCTCGGAGATTTCCGCCTTTCCAGTGAGGACGTCCTGCAGCCCGAGCGTGTGGTGCCACATCCCGAGATGAAGGGCGATGCTCGGATTGAATATGTCGCCGTCGATGAGGAGGCTCTCCACCTTGCTTTCCGTGTACAGATACGCCAGGTTTATGGCTACCGTGCTCTTTCCGACCCCGCCCTTCCCAGATACTACACCCAGCGTCTTCTTCTCCCTGCCGATTTTCACGCCCATATCACTCCCCGGTGATCGTCCTCTTTATGTTTCGCAGGTATTTAAGCCTTTCAATCTCAAAACGCGGGCCGCGGCCGCGTCTTCTGATTGCAGCAAGAACGCCGAGCACGACAACGAAAACAACTACGAAGACAAGCGCGTGCTCCATCCTTAACGCCGGCAGGGTTAAAAACGGCTGAGGAGGCTCAGCGCGCACTTTTTCGATGATGAGTGTGCTCGTTTCCGAGACCTGGAACTTGTCGCCAAAAACGACGAGCCGGATAAGGTGCGTCCCAGCGCTCTCGGTTTCAGGGACCTTCACCCTGAATTTCATGTTGACCTGCCCGCGCGGGATGAGCGCTGTGCTTATCGTTCCAGGGTCGACCTCAAAACCGCCTGGCACCTCGAGCATCACGTTCGCGCTCAAACTGTCGGTGCCGGTATAAATGATTGACGCCTTCACCTCCCCCTCTTTTCCTGCGGTTATTCTCTGCGCCGTGAGGTCGCTTATGCGCACCAAATCCGCGATGTTTATCCTCTCGGAGACCGAGACCTGGCGCACGTGCCAGCCAGCGTATGTCGCGTAGTCGTTCAGCACCCCTGACACCGAGTAGGACACGTGCACCTCCTCCCCGGGCGCCACGTCGCTGAACTCCCAACTCACGACCCGCGCCCCGTCAACTTCAGTTATCATGCCCCTCTTGTCCTTGAAAGAGACTTCCGCATCCCCCCCGAAATCCGGCGGTATGGTTTCCTTCACCGTGAGCACCTTTATCCTGTTCTGCGATGGGTTTTTGATGTCGAGCGAGATGAGCGTCTCCTCTGCGGCGTCGTCAACGCGCACAGACTTAAGGACAACGGGCTTTGCATACCCCTCCTCGTAACTCTTCACCCTGAGAACCATGTAATCGCTCGCCTCGTAGCATTCCGAGCAGCTCGTGCCGACCCTGACGATGTAATTCCCTGCAAGCGCCTCTTTCGGGGGCGAGACGAGGAGGTTCACAACACGCGTTTCCTCGGGAAGAATCACAGTGTGATTCGGTTCAGGGGACACCCATTGGAGAGGAACGCCGCCCAAACTCAGATCAACCGTCAGGTTTCCGCTTCCGGTGTTCTTCAAATATACGCTCTCAATCCCGCCCTCTCCGGCGAGAACCTCCCTCAGAACAGTTGATTTCAGGAATTTTATCTTCCCGAGCAAAGGCACCACAGGTATTATCGAAGGTGGGACCACCTCTGGAGTCGGCAGCCCGCCGCTCACGCCGCCGCCAGGGCCAGGCGGCGAGGGTATGGTTATAGTGAAACTCGCATTCACAGTGTTCGTCCTGTTCCCATCATAACTCGCGTTTGCGCGCGCCGTGTAAACCCCTGCTGCAAACGAGTCGCTGTCCCATACTTTTTCAAGTGTCACGGTCTGCCCTGGCGCGATGGTGACCTGGTCGTAGGTTATCATACTCACGAGCGTGTCGGTCACGTCGTATATCCCGGCGTAGGCCGTCACATTGGTCGCCGCGGTGCCTATATTCTGCATCGTCACCGAAACGTCAGCGGTCGCGCCCTGGTTTATGGACGCAGGGGAAACAGAAACGTCGGTCATCCGCACGTTTATTCCCTGAACTATGAAAGAGACAACAGTTTCGCTCGTTTGGCCAGCGCACAGTCCTGCGAGTAGGAGCATCACAAACAAACACTGTGCTCGCCAACGCATTCCATCACATCAACTTTCGCCAGCAGCAACGTCACTTCGCAGGAACAGTAACGAAAACCCTGAACATCGGCCTGCCGACTCCAAACATCGTCCCGGAGCCGACGTAGTACGCCAGGTGCTCTGCTATCCACGCCTCCTCTACATCTGCCGGCGGCTTTCCTATGTCAAGCGCCACGACGTACCCGCCAGGCGGGGTTCCTGGTTTCACCTTGATTTTCATCTCAAGTTTTTTGGTCCAGTCCTTGCTGAAAACTGGGAACGTCGGCTGCATGAGCGTGTATCCAGGCGTTACCGCCACCTCGAAATAACCCGCTACCTCGCTCGAGTTCTGCAGGTTTAAGAGGGTGGCGTTCACCTCCTCGCTTGCGTACGACGCCGCCGGATAACTCGCGCCAAACCCAAGCCCCTGGTACGTCTCGATGCCCCATGAGGTGTGGAAGAACGTGCACACGCTTAGTGCGTCCCCTGCAACAATCGTAACATATGCATCAGATGGAAAAGCGCCGTATCCAACGACACCCCATCTTCCTTTCGGGGGATTCCTGAACCAGTTCAATCCCGCGCCGATTTTTTCCTTTTCAATCGGGTTCCGCTCAAAGTTCGGGTAGAACTCCGGCTGCTTCCAGTGCTCCTCGCTCAGGTTGCATAGGTTCTTTATAAGGCCCCTGTCCATCGCTGCCTTCAGGGAGCCGAAGTCCTCCCTGTAAAGGGGCAGGTTCTTGAATATCTCCATGGAGATTCCGTAACCGCTCCGGTCTATGGTGCCGAATTTGGTTCCTTCTGGAACCGGCGCGGCTGTTTCATTCTGCGTCACGACTGGCTGCGTAGGCGAAATGCCTGCAGGGGTTTCTGGTTTCCTCTGCGCAGCACATCCTGCGAACAAGACGAGCAAAAAAACAGAAAACAATAGCAACGTGTTCTTCGCCATATCGTATCAACCCTCCTCCCCTAAGTGCTCGAGGCGTTTGAGGTGATGTTGCGCTCAACTGTCCCTGCACTCGCGCCTGTGAAATTCGCCCAGCACCACATCGTCTGCGTCGCGCTGATTGCGGTTGCAGTTTCGTTCATCTTGGAGAACGTGGTGGTTATGTTGCAGCATTTCGTCGCATTCGCAGGAGAGTTTGTCGAGCCCTGGCACCAGCAAGAGGACTGCCACGAGGCGAACACCGGGCCGCAGGACATGTTGATTCCGCTTGGCGGGCCTGAGACGTTGAACTTCACGTAGTAATACTCAGCAATGTTTCCGGTGTTCGTGTAGGTGATTATAGGCTGCGCGCTCGTCTGGTTGCTCGCGTTGACCACGGCGTTCGACCCAGTCGATTGGAAAAGGATAAACACGGTGGTTGCGGGGTATGTGATGGTGAACGAAAGGGATTCGGGAACATAAAATCTTACCAGCGTGTCCTGGTCCCCGTATGCAAGCATTGCGGCTGCAATCAAAACAGCCAAAGTTAAACCAATCTTCCAATTCACAAAACCACCCCGGTCGCGACTGATAATCCCAACATACCAATTTTAACGCTCCCCAGTTTATAAATTTATCCCTCGTAGACCTGCTCGCTCGGGTAGACGACGATGCCGTTCGGCCTGAACCTCATCGGGCAGATTTTCTGATCGAACGCGGTCCCGCGCAGTTTTATCACTTCCAGCGCGCGTATCCTCGTGTTCCCTTTTCTTATGTTATAAAGATAAATCAGCCCATCCACGAGCGCCTCTATTCCGAACCTTGTTCTAAGACCGTCAGGTGTGCTCGCTTCTGGCGCGCTCTCTGAAAGCAGGAGCGTAGTGCAGCCCCATTTCCTTAATTTGCCGATTATTCTCAGGAGCTCCTGCCTCCTCCTTCTCTCTGTGTCGTACAGAAGAGCGAGCGAGGTCATCGAATCCACGACCATCCTCTTGACCCCCTTTTCCTCCATCTCGTCGCGTATGAACGCCTCCTCTGTCGTGAACCTCTCGACCTCCTGCGGCGGGTATTCGAGGAAAATCAACTTTCCGTCTTCCTCGAGTTTTTTCAAATCCCACCCATAACCTTTCATATAATCAAAAACCGCGTTCTTCTCCTCCTCAAAAGTGACATACAGACCTGGCTCGCCGTACTGCGCCGCGCCCATGTACAAAAACTGTATCCCGAAAGTGGTCTTCCCGCAGCCCGAATCTCCTGTGACAGTGATTATGCTGCCCTTCCTGAAACCGCCCTGTAGCAGCCCGTCCAGACCAGACACACCAGTCTTCACCCTCCCGATTATGTCTACTTGCTCGCTACCCTTCTCAATCAGGCTGTCAATTTTCTGCGTTGGCATTTCAAACCACTCAATGATATTTTTAGCGTGCACGCATATAAACGTTATCCGCAATATCGCACTGGCGGCTCGAGTCCAGCGCTCGAGCGCTGGGTGGCTGCTCCCAGGCAGCCGCCGCCTTTTTGCTGTGCAAGTTTCGGATTATTCAACGCCCGCGTTTCGCGCGTTCACGCGCCCTTTTCCATCCCTTCCAGAATGCGCGCTATCTTTTCCTTGCTCCTCTTGTCAACCCTTATGGCGACGATCCCCTCGCGCGGCTGCCCGTACAGCACGAGCGCGCCCACAGGCGCGCGCGCCACTGCAACGAGCGCCGCCAAATCCTCCTCGCCGTCCACGAACACGCTTCCATTACCCTTTCCGATGACCTTCTGGACCGCGTCCTCCAACTCGTCGGTTATGTAGCCTGCGGGATTTTTTGCGCTCGCCTTTGCTCTCTCGCGCGCAAACCTCTCAATCTCGTTTTTAGTCTCCTCGTCAACAGGCTCGCGCATGCACCGCAGATCATACACCACGACATCAAGGTGCGCGCCTGCCTTTATGAGCGTGCGCGCGCACTCGTCGCCAACTGCCACCACCATTTTTTTGTTCGCGTTCGCTGCCGCGATCGCCTCGTCCTCGTTCAGGAGCGCGCCCAGCGGCTTCTTCAGCTCCATCCGCAGGCGCTCGGTTAGTTTTTTCATCCAACACACTGCATCCTACAGAACGCGCACGCCCTCGTCATTCCCCACAATCACCTTCCAAACTTTTCCAGTGAAAATCCCGCTCTCAACAACCCCGGGAATCCTCTTTATCTTCCTCTCGAGCGCGCGCGGGTTCTTTATTGTTTGAAAGCGCGCGTCAAGTATCTCATTCCCGTTGTCTGTGACGAACTCGCTCCCGTCCGCCTTTTTCCTAGCGGAAACTTCAGCGCCCATTCTCGCGAGTTTCCTCTCCACTGATGCGCGCGCAAAAGGAATCACCTCAACCGGAACAACGCCGCCCAACTCCTCGACAATCTTGCTTTCATCAGCAACCACGACAAATTTTCTCGCGGCGTAATCTACGACCTTCTCGCGCGCGAGCGCGCCGCCCAACCCCTTCAGCAAATTTTTATTCTTATCGACCTGGTCCGCGCCGTCGACCGCGAGGTCGATTCTGCCAACGTTTTCCAATCCAACCACGCTCAATCCCAACTCTTCCGCCAGTTTCTGCGAGGAAACCGAAGTCGCCACGCACACAAGTTCCAGGCTTTCGTTTTTATTTTTCTCCGCGAGCGCGCGTATGAACTCTGCGGCAGTGCTTCCAGTTCCCAATCCCACGGTCTTTCTCCTCTGAACGAACTTCAGCGCCTCGAGCGCCGCGTTCCTCTTCGCGTTCTCGCCCATGACAACCACGCATCAGCGAATTAAAACCAAGTAACACTAAGCGCCGACAAATTTAAAAATCACAATGCACGCGAGCGGCACGACAAAGTTGTCGTCAAAATCAATTTTGAAACTTTCAATGAGAGCGCATACCGCACTAGCAAGCGCGCCCCCCGCGCCAACGAAAAAATACGCCGGCAGCCCGCCTATGAAGAATGCGAGCGCGCCCTCGAAAGTTTTTTCGCTGTTGTAGGGAAGTTTCATTCTCCCAAACTGCCCTAACAGGGTGGAAAGCCCGTCCCCGAGCGCGAGGATGAGAAGGGACGCGTACATGAAATTCGCGTCCCGCAGAAATGACAGGAGCGCGAGCACGCCGAGAACGTACCAGAACGCGCCGTGCGCAGGAAGGCCGTCCTGCCTCTCAAGAATCTCGAGCGCCTCGTCTATCAGAGGAAGGCGCTTCTCCTTCAGTTTCAAATCGAGCAAAATTACGCCTATGAGAAACAGCCCCACGAGAAGCATCTCGAGCTTCTCGATGCCCGCGCTTCCGTACGCAGACAGAAACACGTGCAGGAGAAGCATCACACCGAGCCCGAACGCGATGTGCGCCAGCTGCCTCCTGAACTCGAACATACAAACCCCTAAATCCCTTTCTTCCAGCCGCGGTTGTAGAACACCTTGTCGACGAAATAATAACACGCCATCCCAATCACAATGCCCCCTGCGACCTGCGTGATGGTGTGCACGCCCAGATAAAGCCTTGTGAGCGAGACGAGCGCGCCAACTATGAAATAAAACGCGAAGAGCGGGGTTCCCATGCTCGCGCCAACAAAAAAGAACGAGATGGCGGCGTGCCCGCTCGGGAACCCGTAATCCCACGGGCACTCTGCCCCGAACCTAGTCGCATCGCAATCCCTCGCCTCGTGATAGTACGCCTTCACTGCGTAAATCGCAACGAGCAGGACTGCAAACGAAACTAGTATGCACCTCGCCCTGCACCTCGCGCCCCAGACGACGACAAGCAAAAACAGAAACACGACCGCGTACCAGATAATGGTGTTGTTCAAGAGCAGGGCGAGCCAGGTAAGCGCTGGTAAATCGAGGTCGAGGAGCGCGTGCGTTGGCATGGAATCCCTTCAACAGCAGTAGAGGTTCTTCGGAATCTCCCCCTCCTCAATCTCGCCGAAGGGGTTCCCGTATTTGCGAACGTTTTCCACCATCTGCCTGTTAGTCTCGAGTTCAAACCCGTTCTTCGCCATCCGCGCGCGCAGTTTTTTGATGAGCAGAGGAATGTCGATTTTCGCAGGGCAGTCCTCCTTGCACCCAGAGCACGCGAGGCATAGATATGCGCGCAGGTTATTCTCATCGCGCTCATCTGCAATCACGTGCGAAATGAGCCCCTTCCCTCCGGCGCGCTCGAACCCGAAGAACTCGGCGAGCTGGTGGTACGATGGGCAGGCGTTGTCGCACGCCCCGCAGTTTATGCAGTACATCAGTTCGCCCAATCCCCCCTCAATCATCTCGCTTCTCCCATTATCAATGAGCACGAGATAAACTTCTTTCGCGCCCTGCGCGCCCAGCACTGCTTTATTTTCAATGTCCGCGGTCTTGCTCGGGCCGTTTATTATGCTTATGTATACAGGGGCCTCGCGGCCTGTGCCCCAGATGGCGTCGCACCTCGCGACGAGTAGCGCGTCCTCCAGCGTGGGCACGATTTTCTCAAAACCCGCTACCGCGATGTGCTTGTCAGGGTAGCGCGACACGAGCGAGATGTTGCCCTCGTTCTCGAGCACGACGATGTTCCCGTCGCTCGTGAGCGCGTTCGCGCCTGTTATTCCGATTTTGCTTCTCGTTATTTTCTCCCGCAGATACCCGCGCGCGAACCCAACTATCTCTTCCGCAATTTTGCCTTCGGCAAAATGCGGCGCATTTTCGCTCCGCGAAAATTGCGCAGGCTTAGCGCTTACTTTCGCGCCGAACTTCTTCCTGAGCGCGCCTGCCATCTCCTCAGGGGTGAGGTGCATCGCAGGAATTACGGGATGTATCCCCTCAACGCCGCACACCTGCGTCAGGAAGTCGCCCAAGTCGGTTTCCACAACCTCGACCCCGCACTCCTCCAAAAACCTGTTCAGTTCGATTTCCTTGCACGCGTTCGACTTTGATTTCACGACGAGTTTTTCCCTCCCAATGATTCCAAGGATAATGTCGCGCGCATCCTCGGCGTCCTTTGCCTCGAGCACGCGCACCCCGTTCTTTTTGAAATTCTCAATTGCGGTTTTTTTCAATTTTTCAATGTTCTCAATCGCGCCTTTCTTCATCGCGCGCAGGCGCTCGCGCAACTCATCCTCGTCCATGTTCGCGAGTATCGCGTCCCTGTTCTCGTTCGTTTCCCTAATTACCTTCAGCATCGCCTCTCGGAATTTCATCTTCTCCGCGAGTTGCTTCTCCACATCTTTTACTATCTCATCCATCGCATCGCCATCCATCTCTCCAGCAAGCCCATATACTCAACTCATATATTTATATTCAATATATACTATGCTGGTACCATGGGGCTTCTAGACTCGCTCAGGAAATTCTTCGGAAAGGGGAAAAAGGAAGAGGAGATGCTGTGCGTGAAGTGCAAGGTTCCAATTCCTCCTGAGCGCACCACGTGCCCGAAATGCGGGAGAAAAGTCTCGGAGATGTACAAGGTCACGTGCCCGAAATGCGGCGCTGAAATCCCCTGGAACGCCGATAAGTGCTTCAAGTGCGGGACGAGCTTCAAGCCTGAAACGAAAACTTACAACGTTTACATATGCCCGCGCTGCGGTTTCGAGGCGAAATACTACATGATCGAATGCCCGAGCTGCGGCGTCAAACTAGTTTAGCACCTTCAAAATCAACTTCCGCGGCAAACGCGCGGAACCCCTCCTTTTTCAGCGCGCGCAGAACCGTATTCACTTTCTTCGCATCGACAAGAGAGATGACAGCGCCTCCCTCCCCGCCCGCGCCCGAAAGTTTCGCGCCGAACGCGCCGTTTTTAAGACAGATTTTTCTCGCCCTCTCAATCCCCCTGCTGCTCATCCCGGAGCGCGCCAGAAGTTCGTGGTTCTCGTTCAGCAGTTTTCCAAGGGCGCGCGCGTCGCCGTTCCAGCACAGCCTGCAAAATATCCCGGCGAACAGTTTGTCGTACGGCCGCGTTATACGCTTTCTCTCCGTTTCCCCTATCTCCTCTGGTCTGCCCCTAGCCAAATTCCTTCGCGCGAATTTCTTCACCATCTCGTTCGTCGTGCTCTTCATCCCCCCAACACAAGTATCAATCACAACAACACGCACGCCCCTCGGGAATTCAACGCGCGCATCCTTGAACAAAACTTTCGCCGGGTCGAACTTTTTCCTGAAAACCTGGAACCCTCCCTTAATCACGCTCAGCGCGTCCACCCCGCTCGGTATCCCGCCGTGCATTATTTTCTCTGAGGCCTGCACTGCCTCGAAAATATCATTGAAGCGCGGCTGCTTCTTCCCGAAATGGGAGTACAGTGTGAGCGCGAGCGCTGCGCCAAGAGAAGCAGAATTCCCCATCCCCTTGGGCGCGGCCGAGAGGAGAAGTTTCGCGCGCAGCGTTTTGCGCAGCCTGAATCCGTTTTTTCTCAAAATTTGCAGGAACAGCTCGCCAAACCCCCGCAGAATCTCTGCGCCGATGAATTTCCCGCTCTCGTAAACCACCGCGTTCCCCATCCTGCTCCTGATTTCAATGCACGGCTCGCCCTCGGCCTCCAGAAGTTCTACACGGTTCCTGAGCGCAGTCGCGAACGCGAGCGCGCGCGCGCCGTAAACCACGTAATGCTCCCCGCAGAGTATGAGTTTCGTTGGCGCGGATGCAGCGGTTTTTTTCATATGCGACAGATATATCGCGCAACCTTTTAAATCCCTGCGCCGATATCTACCCGATATTATGAAGATAGTGCTCGCGCTTACAGGCGCCTCAGGGGCGGTTTATGGGGTGAGGTTAGCAGAAGCACTGCATGACGCAAAAAATGAACTTCACATCGTGGTCACCAAAACAGCGAAAAAAATAATCAAACACGAACTCGGCGGCGAGCGCGCGGTCTTGAGGCGGCTCTTGCGCTCTGGCAAGTTGTACGATGAGGATGAGATGGAGGCGCCGTTCGCCTCTGGCTCGTTCCGCGCTGACGCCGTGGTGATCTGCCCGTGCTCAACAAAAACTCTTGCAGCGATTGCATGCGGGCTCTCGCATAATTTAGTGTGCCGCGCGGCTGACGTCGCAATAAAGGAAAAAAGGAAACTCGTTCTCGTGATACGCGAAACTCCACTTAGTGCAATCCACCTAGAAAACGCGCTCAAACTCTCGCGCCTCGGGGTAGTGATTATGCCCGCGTCGCCTGCGTTCTATCCCTCGCCGCGCGAGATTGGTGATGTTGTTGATTTTGTTGTCGGAAAAGTTCTGGACTCTCTCGGGGTCGAGAACAAGCTTTACAGGAGGTGGAAGGATGCTCCGTGATTTCATAAGCAAACTGGAAAAGAACAGGCAACTCATAAAAATAAAAAAGCCGGTCTCCGCGCGCCTTGAGGCGTCCGGCATTCTGAAGGCGCTCGACGGCACCCCAGTGCTTTTTGAGAACGTGCGCGGATACAATTATCGCGTGATAGGAAATCTGTTCTCATCCCGCGCGCTCATCGCGCAGTATCTGAAAACGACTCCCGAAAAACTGATTTTCAGGATGGCGCGCGCAATCGACAAACCCACAAAGCCGACGCTAGTTAAGAACGCGCCCTGCCACGAGGTTGTAGAGACTGGCGTGGACCTCAATAAAATTCCAATCCTGTTCCACTGCGCGAAGGACGGCGGCCCCTACATTTCCGCAGGCGTTGTTGTCGCGCGCGATTCTGAATACGGGAGGAACTGCAGTTTCCACAGGCTGATGAAAATTGAAAAAAACAAGTTCACTCTCCGCATACTCCCGCGCCACCTCGACGCGTTCATCAAGAGAAACGGCGGCGAACTGGATGTTGCAGTCGCAATTGGAAATCCGGTGAATTTCCTCCTCGCGGCTGCGACTTCGATTGAATTGGGCGCCGACGAGACGTGGATAGCGAACTCCCTCGAGCCAATTACCATCGCGCGCTGCAAAACAGTCGACGTGGAGGTTCCTGCGCAGAGCGAGTTCGTCCTCGAGGGAAGGATAACAAAGGAAGCCGCGCGTGAGGGAAAATTCGTGGACCTCACGGAAACATATGACATCGTGCGCGAGCAGCCTGTCCTCGAGGTGAAAAAAATAACGCGCCGCCGCGGCGCGCTTTACCAGGCGCTTCTTCCTGGCGCAATGGAGCACAAACTCCTGATGGGGATGCCGCGCGAGCCGACCATCTACCGCGAGGTTAGCAAAGTTTGCAGATGTGAAAATGTCGCCCTCACGCTAGGGGGCTGCAGCTGGCTGCACGCGGTCGTGCAGATTGACAAGAAAAAAGAAGAGGATGGAAAGAACGCGATAGAGGCTGCGTTCCGCGGCCACCACTCCCTAAAGCACGTCGCGGTAGTGGACAAGGACATCGACATAAACCGCGTGAGTGAAGTGGAATGGGCGATAGCGACGCGCTTCCAGGCGAAAACAGGGCTCGTGGTGAAACTGAACGAGAAGGGCTCATCGCTCGACCCCTCCGCGGACCCGCTTACGCGCGAAACCTCGAAAATGGGAATTGACGCGACCGCGCCGCTCCAAACGAAGGGGAAAGATTTCAAGAAGGCTGAATTCCCGAAAGTGAAACTAGGGAAATACGGAGTCGGAAACGTATGCGTTTAGAAAAAAAAGATGAAGATGCGCTCGCCGGAAAACAGGGCCACGCGGCTCAAAAATCGATGGAAATCCTCCTCGCGCTCGGCAATATTTACGGCGCCGACAAACTAATCCCAGTTAGCTCTGTTCAGGTCGCAGGCGTTTCCTACCACAACCTGGGAGACGCGGGGTTGGAATTTCTGGATGAGATGGCGCGCGACGGGAAAGCCGTTGTCACAACCACCCTCAACCCAGCGGGAATGGACTTGCGCGACTGGAAAAAATTGGGGATAAGCAGCGAGTTCGCGGAGAAGCAACTGCGCATAATTCGTGCGTATGCGAAAATGGGAATACAAACGACCTGCACGTGCACCCCATACCTCATCGGCAACAAACCCAACTTCGGCGAGCATATCGCGTGGAGCGAGTCCTCTGCAGTATGCTATGCGAACTCCATTTTAGGCGCGCGCACGAACCGCGAGGGAGGGCCTTCAGCGCTCGCAGCCGCGCTCATTGGCAAAACCCCTAATTATGGATTACATTTGGAAAAAAACAGGCAGGCGCAAGTTCTTGTGGAAGTTCAAACCCCGCTCACAAATGTTCCTGATTTCGGCGCGCTCGGCTACGCGATTGGAAAGAAAATAAAAAACAAAATTCCTCTTATCCGCGGCGTGAAAAAAGCGAGCCTCGAGCAGTTGAAGAGTTTTTGCGCGTCCATCGCCACTTTCGGTGGTACCGCGCTCTTCCACATAGAGAAAATCACCCCGAACAAAACAACAACTCCAAAGGAAAAAATCGAAATTACAAGAGAGGACATCGCAGAGGCGTATGCTGCCCTCAACGATTCCGAAAAACCGGATTTCGTGAGCATAGGGTGCCCGCACTGCTCCCTCGCCGAGTTAAAGCGAATCGCTGAACTGGTGCGCGGGAAAAAAGTGAAAAAGGAATTCTGGATTTGCGTTGCGCGCGCGGTAAAGGAAAAAGCAGATGTGCTAGGATATTCGAAAACAATCGAGGCGTCGGGCGCGAAGTTCGCGTGCGACACGTGCATGGCGGTCGCGCCGCTGAAGGGGAGGTTCAGGTGCATGGCAATCGATTCTGCTAAGGGATGCTACTACGCGCGCGGGAACAACAACTTTAAGACGAATTTCAAAACTCTGGAGGAGTGCGTGCGCGAGGCGCTGAGCGATTGAGCGAGTGATGCTATGTTATTGAAGGGAAGGAGCATCTCAAAAGGAATTGCAGAAGGCGAGGTTCTTCTCACGCGCGCGCAGATTTCATTCTTCGGCGGGGTGGACCCGAGCACAGGCGCGGTGATAGAAAAGGGGCATGAGTTGGAGGGAAAATCCATCGCGCGCAAGATTCTCGTTTTCCCAAGTGGAAAGGGCTCAACCGTCGGCTCTTACACTCTTTACCGATTGAAAAAGAACGGCGCCGCGCCTGCCGCGATAGTAAATTCGGAGTGCGAGCCAATCGTCGCTGTCGGCGCGATAATCTCGGGCATTCCTGCAATAGACAAGTTAAATAAGGACGTTTTCAAAATATTGAAAACAGGGATGCGCGCGAGGGTTGACGGGACGCGAGGCACCCTTGAGGTGTGGGGTTGAGTATATGGAGTTGGTTCTCATTAAACTCGGGGGAAGCCTGATTACGAACAAGTTCATCCCATTCACTGCGAACGAGCACGTGATAGACAGGCTTTCGCACGAGATTCACGAGGCGCGGAAAAAGAAAAAAATGAAAATTGTTCTTGGGCATGGGGGCGGCTCTTTCCCGCACACCCCCGCGCACAAATACCAGGTGCAGAAAGGTTTCAAAAACGAAAGAAGCGCGCGCGGGTTTGCCGAGACGCAGGAGGCCGCATCCCTTCTCAACAGAATAGTCGTGAAATCCCTTCTCGACGAGGGGGAGAGCGCGGTCTCCTTCCAGCCATCCGCGTGCGCCGTTGCCTCAAATGGGCGGATAGTCGAGTGGGATGCGAAGCCAATAGAATTGATGCTGAAAATGGACGTTTTGCCTGTTGTTTACGGCGATGTCGCTGTCGATAATAAAAAAGGCTGCTCCATAATCTCCACTGAAGAAATCCTGTGCCACCTCGCGCGCAAACTCAGGGCAGACCGCGTCGTGGTTGTTGGAAAAACAGACGGCGTTTATACTGATGACCCGCTGCGCCCGCTCAAAAAAATAACGCCAAAAAATTACGCGAAAATTAAAAAATACCTCGGCGGCTCAGATGCGACCGATGTCACCGGAGGGATGAGGCACAAGGTTGAGAGGCTTCTCGAACTGGCGCGCGGCGGAATCCCGAGCGAGGTTATTTCTGGGATGAAAAAGGAAAATTTGCTGAACGCGCTCCTGAACCGCCCCCGCGGCGGCACGAAGATAACAAAATAATGCGAGGATGAGAGATGGAGATAAACATCCTCTCGCAATTCACAATCCTTTTCATTTTCCTATTCGTCCTCGCGCGCTCCTCGCAGTTCGTCGTTTCCTCTGCAGTAAAGCTCGCGCACTTCTTCAGGATAGGCGAGGCGACAGTCGGCTTCATTCTGCTTTCTGTCTCAACGTCCCTCCCAGAACTTTCCATCTCAATCATCTCCTCATCCGCGAACGAGAGCGCGCTCGCGGTCGGAAACGCGATAGGCTCGAACATCGCGGACATATGCGTTGTGCTCGGCATCTCCGCGTTCTTCGGCGCGATATACGTGCGCGGGAAGGAGATGCTCAAGATATCCCAAATCATCGTCGCCACCTCCCTCATAGTAATCATCCTCATGATGACCACGAAGCTCGACCGCCTCGACGGGCTCATCCTCCTTCTCGTGTTCGTCTTCTACATATATTTCCTGTGGAAGGAAAAAATCGCAATCGAGATGCGCGGGGCTGTGACGCGCAGCGAGGCGCTGAACGCATTTTTATTTTTCGGAGTCGGCGTTGCAGGCGTGATAATAAGTTCAGGTTTCGTCGTCGATTCCGCAATTAAGATTGCCGACGCGCTCAACCTCGCGCGCAGTTTCATAGGCGCGACGCTCGTTGCGATGGGCACCTCCCTCCCAGAACTCGCGATAAGCGCGACAGCGGTCGCGCGCAGGCACGCCTCGCTCGCTCTCGGCGATGCGGTTGGCGCGTGCATGATTAACCTCACGCTCGTTCTTGGTGTTGCCGCGCTCATCAACCCCCCGAACATAAACATGAGCATGTTCAATGTTCTCGCCGGCTTCCTTCTAATCACGAATATAGTCTTCTGGTACATAGTCCAGACGAAGAAAAAACTCACGCGCGAGCACGGCGCGCTCCTCCTTCTCATCTACGCGTGCTTCCTGGGCGCGATGCTCTGGGTTCAGGGAGAGATGCGCGCGTGACCATAAGCATATATTTTTTCTCGTGCAGATAGTATCGAAGAGGTGGGATTATGGGAATGTCGGATCACGCGCCTTATTCCTATATCTGCTATAAAGAGCAAAGGAGAGGAATCTTTACTCGCGCGCTCGAGGCTGTGGAACGGTATCTTCAAGAAGTAGCGCTCACGAGGCGGATAGAAAAAAGTAGACCATTAGTTGAACACCCAAGAAAACTCAAATTCAAAAGTAATCGACCCGCCGAGCGCGCGTGAGAAAAGTGTTATATAATTGACACGGCAAAAAACTAATGATGATTTTATGAGGTTGCATGTTTTCACCCGAGGAGTTGCATACCGAGGAAGCTCGCCAGATGAGCAAACCGAGGAGCAAAACGAGAAGACCTTCAGATCCAAATTCAAAGAGCCGCTAATTAGTACTGTGGAGAAAAAGCGAGCAAGGTCCGCAGGCGCGCGCAAGTAAACCTATATATATTTGCTCCGGCATATAGTAATACTCGTTCTGGGGGATTTTGGGGGTGGGATTATGGGCACGAGTTTGGCCAGTCGTGATGGACTCAGATGGAAAAATATTACGGAAAAAACAGAGCGAAAGATTGATGTCACTTACGAGATTTCGCAAAAAATTAAACCTGTCCTAGAAGGCGTAACCAAGGGAACACCCGATAATCTTCTCATAGACTCTTTCTGGAGGGCGCGCGGCGTGTTAAAGAATGCGATAGAGAGACTGCTCGCGCGCGAGAAACCGACGATGGAGAATATAGTCAACAAGATGGCTTCCGATCTCTGGCTGAGCTCGCTTTCGTCTATCTCAGATGCGTTCTGCAATCTCGTAGACTACAAATTAAAATACACAAAACCAAGCAACAAAGAGGAAAAAGAAGCGAAAAACAGCCTAATGAGCCTAATAAAAGAAATACAAAAAATAGTAAGCGACGCGGTAAAAAACGAGAAGAAAGGGAAATATGGCAATTCCGAGCGTTTGGACATACTCGATGATATCAAATGGAACATCGTTGGTGTGCATGGTCTGGGGGGCGTCGCAGAAGACTCCGATGGCGTTGACGACCACCTCATAAAATTATACGGGGAAGCGGCAGTATTCAACTCAAAAGACCCGCACGACCCGCTCTACCAGGTTCACAAATCTTACGGGAGCATAGTAGACACGATATCCAGATTCGAAAAAGAGTCCGCGCTCGTGGAAAGCGTGGATTTGGTGATGCGGACGCTGCGCGGGCTGAAAGGCGACGAGAGGGAGAAAATAAACAAACTTAAGGAGATGTTTAAATACCCCCAGAGCCAATTACAGGGTGATCAGCTTACCGTGTAGGTTTCCATTTCGTGGTAATATGGAACTTCCCCCAAAGGCGCGCGCAATCCTGAAATCAGGGAAGGCGGACATAAAGGTTAAGCGCGCTGGCACCCTCCAGTTTCAGGAGTTCGTGGTGAAGAGGATACCCTCGCCTGTGGGCGCGTACGTCGTGCTCCACGTTGAGAATTTCGTTGATTTGAGCGAACTCCTGCGCCTCGCCGAGGAGTACAAACTCCCTATCTCCGCGAAAAACGGGGTCGTTTTCCCACAGGGGACTGCCTCGCGCGACTTCGTGAAACCCTAAATTTCTGTTTCCTCTTGCTATGCTTTTTGCCCCATTCCACGATGAGCGCGTGGAACTCCCTGTACAGATTTACGTCGCGCGGCAGATTCTTCTCGAAAAATGAGCGTAGAGTTTCGTAATTCGCGCGCCCATCAGCCAGCTTCTTCTCTGTACAGAATCTCCTCGTGTACGCGTCAATCACGAAAACAGGTTTCTCGCCTGCGTATAAGAGAATGCTGTCCGCTGTCTCGGGCCCTATTCCGTGCAGGGAGAGCAACTCCCCGCGAACAACTCCCGAATCGCGCCCAAAGAATTCGTTTAGGTCTCCGTCGTAATTGCGCGTGAGATACTTGCACACGCCGACGAGGCGTTTTGTTTTTTGCTTGTAGAAGCCAGTGCAGCGCGCATACTCCTCAACCTCACCGAGGCGCGCGTTTGCGAGCGCCCGGGCGCTCATCAGTTTTCTTTCCTTCAATTCCGCTATCGCCTTCTCAACATTTTTCCAATTGGTCTGCTGCGTTAATATTGCGCCCACAACAACCTCAAATGGGGTTTCGGCAGGCCACCAGTATTGCTTTCCGAACTCGCGCAGGAGTTCGTTGTAAATTCGAATAAGTTTGGAATGCATTGCCTCTCGCCTAATGCCTTCTAAATCCCATACACAACAAAATCCGTTTCTTTTTCAGAATCTACCCTGCTTTTGCTAGTGCATACATCAAATATATCCAAAACGCGCCTTCTGCGCTTAGGCTGAGATTTCGCCTGCCGTATCCCCTTAGCCACGCTATCTCTCATACACCCACCAATACTGCTTTATCACTGTTTGTTTAAATCTTTTCAGTAAGCCAAAAGGATGCGTAGAAATCGCGCGCAACTCATTTAGCCGTGAGTTGTTCAAGCCCT
>JBFMAP010000005.1:0-19106 GCA_040755655.1 Microcaldota archaeon | reverse complement strand
CCATCTGCTTTTTCCGAGAGCGAGTAGAGGAAGAGTTCGCGGTCGCTCGTGAACAATCTGTTGATTATGACCGGTCTTATTTTGCCTTCAAGAATTAACTGGTTGAATTTCTCACTTTTGAAAAATATCTCGCCGTCCTTGAGCATGTCCGAGACGGCGTTTTCATTGAACGCATACTCCTTACCCAGAAAATCATGATTGGATTCGAGCTCCCTTGGGGTTATCTTACCGGATTTTATTTTGCTGTTTAATTCCTCATTTGTAAATCTTATTTTTCCTTCCTTCACCAAGCGCGCCATCTGTTCGCCCCTGGTCTCGCCTACCTGCCTAAACTGTATCTGCGGTTTCTCGCATACCGCGATAACCTCTAACTCGTAGTTATTCTTTCCATAAGTCTTACGCATAAAATCATCGATAAATTTGTAATTGCCAGCAATTGAACTGCCGCTTTTTGCCTCGTCTACGAGCATTATTTTTGGTTTCACACCACGTGGCAGTGCGTCTACTACTGATTTCATATATGCTTCCAACTGCTGTGCTTTCTGCGCCTCGCTGACCCCGGCTTTTCTGAAATAGTCCCCTGAAAACGGAGGCTCCTTGAAAACAGGAAGTCTGCCTGACTCGCGATCCAGCGATGCTATGAGATGGACTCCTTTCTTGAAGATTTGCGCCCCGCGCGCAGGAAACAGCACGACATCAGGATTTTCCTGTGCTACGCCCTCTTTCAGTTTTTTGAAAACATCGAGATAACTTTGTTCGTTTTCAAGTCTCTTTTGCACCGCGACATCCATTTTTGCCTCGGGCTCTTCCAGCGCGCGCACCTTTTTTGAGCCAAAAACGAACCCGATTCCTATAAACACTCCGTTCGAGATGAGGTTTTCCACGTCGCTTCTCGTCCACCCAGTCTTTTCAGCATCCACGACTATCTTCACCTCATTTACTGCCCCGCTTGCGATTAGATAGCCGCCTGAGAGCCTCCCTGCGATGCCAAGCGCGCCGCCGAGCTTAGCTGCTGGTACGACCGCCATTGCAACCCCCCCAATGCTCTCTTTTGTTGGTTTTCCGTGAATCGCGATGTCCGTCGCCACTATCCCCGCGCCCTTTCCCGTAAAGTACGCGCTCGCGACCGTCACGACATAAGGCGAGAGAACCCCCCAACTCCCGTACATCGCAAGCGCGCTCGCGCCCAGCACCGCTATATCGGTTATCCAAGGATGGTCCTTCAGCAGGTAGTCGAGTGCATTGCGCGCGAACCCGTGGCGCTTCCTTCTCTCGTCCATCTCATAATCGCTCAGCGCCTGCGCGTACTGTTTTTCAAAATACTTGTTCGCCTTCTCGTCGAGTTCGAGCGCGAGTTCCAGCGGCTTGCGCGCGCCTTCAAGGTTTCCCTTCTCCAAGAGTTTGTAGGCATTGACGAGCATCTCGCTTGCCGCACGCTCGCGTTTCGCGAATTCCGCGACCGCATCATCTGAAAAAAGCTTTTTGGTTTTCCGTGCCCCGCTCTCATCAAAAACGGGCTTTCCCTTCTCGTCTGTGACAGGCACCCGCATCTCATCCATGTTTTGTATGACGCGCCCGTATGCGTTTATGGCTGCGCCGACGTATTCCATCGTCCGTATGAGCGTTTCGCGCCGCTCCTCCTCGCTGCCCATCGGCGGGAGCGGCTCGATGAAGTACGGGTTGAGAACCTTCTCGCGCCACACTACGCCAAGGACAAATTCGCAAAGTTTATCCGCGGCTAGAACAGAATTTCCGACAAGCGCGATGAGCTCCTCGTTGTTTTTTATTGCGCGCGCGCCATCAAGTTTTCTCTCTATTTTCGAGAGCTCCCTGTCCGCCGCGCACACTGATTCGAACTTTGAGAAAAGCTGCTTCAGTTCCTTTTCCTTTCCTGACTCGGACTTGAGCGCGTTGATTCTCATCTCGAGCTCGGCGCGGATGTTTTCAACTGCTTTGTGCCTCTGCTCGACGAACTCGCGTGCGCGCGCTATATCTACAAACATTATCTCGTGCGCGACTTTGTTCTCTCTCCTGCGCTCGCCGGATATTCCATCAGCCATACGTTAATTTACTCAAAAGAAGAATAAAAAGGCTCCTATAAATCGCGTTTACAGCGACCTGAACCACTCCGTAAGCGAGACCCTGTGCGTCGTGGTCTGCTTGTCGATTTTTAATATTCCCTTTTCCTCCAGTCTATCAAGCGAGAGCGCGAGGCTTGATTTCGCGATTCCGCTCTTCCTCTCGAGCTCGCTCCTCCTCATCTCCCCGCCTGCGTTCGCGAGCTCCTCAACCACCTTCACATCATTTTCGTTGAGCGCCTTGAGCACGTTGCGCATCCCTTCTGTTATGCAGAATCCCGCGCCCGCGCTCTTTTTCTGCTCGGTTTTCAAACGAGGATAGACCCAGACCGCGAGCGCGACGAGCGCGATTACTGCAGCAACCGCGAGCACGAGCATTCCAATCGTATTCCAATCAAAAGCGGGCTGTTGTGTTTGAATTGGCGGCTCCGTGGTTTGCGCGAACTCGTATTCGAGGCTCACACCTCCCAATCCCGCGCCAGACGCCCACGCCACAACAATCGAGTCCTCCTCGCTCATCACAATCCCGTCACTCGGCGTGAGTTTCGAAATGGAAACTGATTTCGGAAGCGCGACCGAGACATACGCGTTCGTCAGATTTTCGGGCAGGGGGAGCGAGAGGCCCCAGGCCTTTCCTGTTTTCTGCGTTAGCGCGCTCGTCCGATAGGAGACGGTCGCCATCCTGTCCCCTGTGAGCGAGAGCGTGATTGAGTTGCCTGATTTCGTGTAGAGCGCGCCCTTCACGTACGGCGAGGTCACATCAGACGGAAACGAAACGTCGAGCGTCCCCTCGCCGCTGAACGTCGCGAGCACGAACGCGTTCCCGTTCTGGCTCACGATAATTTCATAGTTCGCGCCGATGCCAGCTGCGTGCGCTAAGCCCAAAAAAAGAAATAGAAAAACTGCCGAACGCGCGAGTATCACTCGACCACCAACACCTACGAGACTATGTTCAGCAGCGTGTTATATATATTTATAGTCCCCTCCGGAGCCGCGCCCACGACATCGACGCTCAGGTTGCCGACCTCCTTGGCCTTGCCGGCCTCGTTTGCTATGAGCGCGCCCTTTATCTTCTTGCCCTGCTGCGCTGAGACCGCATATCCCTTTCCATCAACCACTATGCCGCCGCTCACTGTCTCGGTTCCGCCAGACTCCATCGCGCCCATTATCTCGTCCGCGCTCTTCTGCTCCTCGAGCATCTCGCGTATCCTGTCCCTGTCAATCATCTTCCTGCGCACGATGTTCAGCGAGACAGCGCGCGCCTGCTCATCCTCGCCCCTCGCCTCCACGCTCGCTATCGCGCTCCTGCCGCTGTCCACCACGCCAACCTGCAGCCCCTGCTTTTCCCTAAGCACGTCATCAACATACGCGTTCACAGCATATTTCGCCTCGTCGGAAATTGCATTGTCGCTCGACTGCAGCGCCTCCGCGAGCCTTCTCTTCATGGCTTCGTCGGTTTTCGTCAGTTCGTAGTTTAGTATGCTCACGCGCGTTGTTGGGCTGCTCAGGTCTTCGCTGGTTAGCGCGCGCGCTGGCTCGGAGTATCTCTCAGGAATAACCTCATAAACAGGGCACGCGCACCCGCTGCCTGACACGAAGCAGGGCTTCTCGCACCTTGGTTCCGGCGGTGTTTCACAAATGCACGTCGTCCCTGCCTGCCTGCATCCTTCTGGGCAGATTATAATTGGCTCCGGCTTCTCGTCGTTCAACAGGCTGAACTCGCACCATTCGTAATAATACCAATCGAAACTTCCATCGTCTTGACACTGCTCTTTTTTTCTATCCCTGCATTTGAAATCCCAGTAGCCCGTGTCCCCGCCGACCTCGAACACCTGCTCTCTTGACAGCGTGGCGTCGTACAGCGAGTCATCAGCGCACTTTCTGTGCTCCCTGTGCAGCGTTATTTTCGTGCTTGGCATTGAGGGCGAGGGCTCGAACCCGCACCACTCATAATAATACGTGTCGAAAGTCCCATCCGCGTAGCACTGCTCCTGCTTTCTATCGCGACACTTGAAATTCCAGTAGCCTGTGTCCCCTCCTACTTCAAACACCTGTTCGAACTTGCAACTCTCTGGCAAGACAGGAGAGTCATCAGAGCAGTATCTGTGAGTCCTGTGGAGTATTGTTTTATTTTTCAACGGCTTTGTCTCCGAGACGTTCTCGCACCACTCATAGTAATACCAGTCAAAACTGTCATCATCGTAGCACTGCTCTTTCTTCCTGTCCGCGCACTTGAAATCCCAGTAGCCTGTGTTGCTCCCTGCTTCGAATACCTGCTCCCTTGGCAGTGTTGGGTCGTACAGCGTGTTATTAGCGCAGTTCCTGTGCTCCCTGTGGAGAATTGTTTTAGTTATTGTGATTGGCTCTGGAATGTTCTCGCACCACTCATCGTAATACCAGTCAAAACTCCCGTCGTCATAGCACTGCTCCTGCTTCCTGTTCGCGCACTTGAAATCCCAATAACTTGTCTCGCCACCAACCTCAAAAACCTGCTCTGTGTTGCATTCATCTCTTGATCTGTATTTCGAATCATCCGCGCACACCCTGTGCTCCCTGTGTAGCGTGATTTTTGTCCCTAGAATATTTTTTTGCCGCGGGCATACGCAACCATCATCAGAGTACGTGCATCCTGGCTTGCACACTGGTTCCTCTTTGCACACGCAGACCGTGCCGCGCGCAACGCAGTTCTCAGGGCAGATTGGTGGTGGGGTTGGCACGCATTTGCATATAGTGCAACCGTTCTCGTCTTTTTCATAAATTGAGGTTGAATCAGAAGGGCAACTGCATCTGACCAATGGACACGGGCTCCTGCACTTTCCCTCGTATGCAATACTCACGCCCACACAATTTGCCATGCACTTGTTCCCGTAGGTATTCCCATCTGTCCCGCACACTGGCTCGTAAATATCCGGACAGGTGCACCCGCGCCTGCACTCGCCTCTGTAAGCGACATCAACGCCCTTGCACCTCGCAGCGCACTCGTTCTCGTACGTGTTCCCATCTGTCCCGCACACAGGCGAGTAGACGGCAGGGCACACGCAACTTTCAGGCGATTTCTCAACCCTTATCTGGAATGAAGCCCAGTTCAGCGGTTTTATCACAACCGGAGTAACCGCGCCTCCGGAACCAACTGATGTACCACCCGAGATTGGCTCTTTAGGTGGAGTTTCTGTAACTGGGCTAACCACACCCGGAGTAACCGCGCCTCCTGAGCCTCCTGATGTAGATGCTGTGTCAGCAGAAACTGTTCCGCCCCCGCCGCCACCTGAAGCGCCACCTGAATAACTCGGAGCAGTCGTAGGTCCGGACGGCGCTGGCTCGGTTTGCTCGACTGGCGTTGGAAGCGGCTCAGGCGGCACAATCACTGGCCCGGCAGGCTCTACTGGTCGCACCGGCGCGTATGCGTAGTATATCTCGCACGCCCTTATGCTGAGCTTATCCCCGCTTGGCGAGTCCCACGTGAGCGTCTCTCCTTCAAATAACGTCGCGCGTTTCAATGCGGTTGTTCCAACAGAAACGGCTCCGCCCCTGCCACCGCCAGAAGCACCACCAGCATAACCCGAGGCAGTTGCAGATGGAGTTTCGCTCGCACTAATCGCATCGTATATTTCAATTATAACATATTCTCTTGCGTATGCAGAACCACCATAAGGCCCTTCTATGGTCACCTTGCTCAGTTTCACCGAACTCAGTTTTACCAAATATCCGTTTGCAGAAATAGTGCCTCCCTCATAAACTCTCTCGCAGCGCAGATACTCGGGTGCAGGCACTCCGCCAACTCCGACCGCTGTCACGCCGCCCGCACCCCCGCCTGCCGCGCCTCCTACCATCGCACCGCTGACAACCGTTTGAGCACCGCCTCCCACAATCGCGCTCGTGACAGCCATCGCGGTCTCGGTCGCCCCTCCGCCGTTCGTCCAGCCGGCAGCGACGATTGAAATTATTCTCTGGTTTATATCTTCGCTGGTTGCAGCGTACGAAAGCCCCACGAGCAGCAGCGAGAGCATCACGCACAACAGTTTGTTCCCTTTCATTCCAACACCCCTTTTCAATCTCAAACGCTGAAGAGCGCGAGCAGAAAGACAGCGAGTATGAGCAGCAACACTCCAGCCCTGTCCACGAACGCGCAAATCGCGCATTTCAGAGTTTTAACATAACCTCACGGGAATCCTGGAACATGAACGGAATATATATACTCGCATGAACAAGGATGAACAAGCGCGCGGGTTTTCGGGGAGAGATAATGAACTGACATGAACAAGAGCGAATAACGCATGAACGCGCACTGCCGCGAGCTAACTTTTTCTTTCGATTTTGAGCGGGTTGCAGTAGGTCGATTTCACAACTGAAAGAGTCTCATAGTTTCTTATCAAATCCCCGAACCTGCTGCCTAGTTCGAGCATCGCGCCGTGGAGTTCCTCCGCGTTCCTGAAATCAAAATCAACGTCCATGTCCCATGCGCCAATCAACTGCACGAGGAACACGAGGTTCGGCAGGCTCTCGCAAAAGCGCACGAACTTCTCAATTTTTTCCTCGCTCGCCCTCTGGAAAAGCAGCAGGACTTTATAATGGTACATCCCAATTTTCGACCTGTCAGCGACCATCTGGTATCCTTTTATCACGCCCTCGCTCTCGAGCCTCTTCATCCTGTACCTCACCGCATTCGGCGTGAGCCCCAGCTCGCCTGCGAGCCTCGCGCTCGGCGCGCGCGCATCCTCAGCGAGCATTTCCAATAACCTCATGTCGATATCATCAACCTCGACCGGCTTGCTCCTTTTTGGCTTCTCATACCTACGCGCGCCTATCTCATAAACCCCGCTCTCGCCTGGGTAGAACTGCCAGCCCACGGAAATAATCACGCGCCTGTCCCTTATGTATCTCGAGAACCGGGCGTACAACGCGTTCAAAAAATCGTTGAGTTCAAACTCGTCCTTCACCACGAACCTGAAAACGAAGTTGTATTCGCCCTCGCACACCGCGAGCCAGGTCGCGCCTCTGCTGTTCTTCAGGTAGTTGAAAATCTCGTTCTCCTTGCGCGCGCTCGCGCCCTGGAGTTTTATGTAGAGCCTGAAGTCCCTGTAGCCAAGTTTCGAGAAGTCGATTTCTGCGCGGAAATGCTGGATGACCCCTTTCTCGATGAGGTTCCTGAGGCGGTAATTCACAAGCTCCTCTGAAAGCCCTGCCGCCCTCCCCACAGAGGAGAGGCTCTGCCTGGCGTTCCCACTGAGCGCGCGCAGTATCCTTCTGTCTTTTACTGACACATCACGGGTTCGCGGACGCTGCTCGCGCGGGCGAGAAGCGAACCCGCGGCGTCCGCCTAAAGCCAATGCTCTGGACGCCGAGGGCTTTAGCCCGTGGTGTGTCACATCTAACTCCTTTGACAAACTGGTCGCCTTAGGGTCGCCTTATCTGTGCTTTGGCGTTGTTTAAACGCTGTTTTCTAATTAATAAACAAATATATATAAACATTGCGTTTTTAGAAAAAATTCAATTGAAAGTTTTATATTAGCAAAAAAACAGATCTATCTCAGCCCGCAACAGGCGGGGGGTGAAATTATGGAAAATATGAAACTTAGCGGAAGCAGAAAATCCGGGGTAGTGTTGGGGGTAGGGGTCCTTGTCGAGGCTGTTGCGATGATTATCAACTTAGCCAGTATTGCCAAGGGCGAGGATAAAGTGGGAACGTATCCAAACTTCACGGGTTATGGAGTTCATGGAAACCCGGCAGCGCTTCACTCCAGCCAGCTTGGGCAGTGGGGGTATCTTGAGGTTGGAAGGTCAGGAGACGGGACAAAAAACACGGATGCGATGGTGAGCGCGGACATCGGGAAGGGTGTGACAGGCAGCGTTTGCGTCAGCAATTCCGTGAATAAGGACGCGAGCAGCAGCGCGACTGTTTTGAACCTTTCAGAAAGAGTGGCAGAGAAAATTCTGCTAGGTGCAAAACTCGCGAAAGTCAGCGCAAGCGACGGAAGCGAGACTGACAAATTTTCATTTGGCGGGGTGGGCGTGTTTGGCGGGGACCGCCGCCTTGTCAGACTTGGGGCGATGCAAAACAGTTCGAACGAGACGCAATTTGCAGTTGAGGACAGGGAAAAGTTGCAGATTTTCAAAAAAGCAATTGAAGCAACAATCTCTGGGAAAATCACACTGGAAAATGGGAAAGTGAAGGACAAGGGAGTTGGCTTTCAGTTGAAGAAAGGCAAAAACGTCGTCTCGTTTGGCAAAGGGAACGACACGAAATTCCACCTAAGGCGGATATTTGGTAAAGAGGGCAACACGCTGGTTGACCTACATGTGGTGAGAAAGCCAGAAAGAAAGCAAAACTATTTCGGGATTGGGGTAACTCGGTGCTTCTAGCGGTCTATTTTTTTCTTTTTATTTTTCCTTCCCTAAAAGCATTATCTGCGCGAGCAGCGCCTCTAACTGGATGCGCTCGTTCGCGCCCTCCACCAATCTGAAGTTGTACTCTCCCAATCTGTCGACGAGCGCGACCTTCGTGCGGTCAGGGATGTCAAGGCGCGTGATTTCCTTGTAGACCTGGAGCATCACGTCCTCCCCGCTCATCCCGTAGTTCAGCATCACGTGGTCGAGTTTCTCGCGCGCGCCTATGAAATCCCCTTTGAGCGCGCACTCGAGCATCTGCACAATTTCTTGAGGACGCGCGCGCGAGGAGATTTTGAAAATGTTCTCGGCGGTTATTTTCTTCGAGGCCATGGACGCGCCCTGGAGCGCGTTGAGCGCGCGCCTCATGTCCCCTTCCGAGATATAGATGAGCGCCTTTACCGCCTCGTCCCCGAGGTCGAGTTTCTCGTGCTTCGCGACCCGCTCGAGCATGTGCTTCACGTCGGCTTCGCTCAGGGGCTTGAACCTGAACACAGCGCACCTGCTCTGGAGCGGCTCTATTATCTTACTGCTATAATTACAGCTTAGTATAAAGCGGGTCGCACCGGCGTACATCTCCATCGTGCGGCGGAGCGCGTGCTGCGCGTCAGGGGTGAGCGCGTCTGCCTCATCCAGGAAAATGAGTTTGAAGGGAACGTCCGCGAGCGGGATGGTGCGCGCGAAATCCTTTATCTGCCCGCGCACGACATCGATTCCGCGGTCGTCGCTATTGTGGAGGAGCACTGGCGCCGTGCCTCCCCAGAAGACCTCTGCACCTGGAACACAAAAGTCGTAAACATGGTCATCGTACGGCTCAATCGAGATATCTGTTACTAGTGTCGTGGATAGTGGAGAGCGAATCAGTTTAAGCAGGTGATTAAGCGATGTTGCTTCCAGACCGGCGCGCTTGATAAAGTCCTCTAGCATGGCTTTTGAAATTCTCTTCTTTCCCTCATACAACGCATGCCTGAGGAAATATTTGTGTTTACTGACCTTGAGGTTTTCGAACGCTTTAGCGAAAGGCGCTGCTGGTAAGAGTTCGCTGCGCAGGTATGAGTAGGAAGGAAGGCGCCAGATGAGTCGCGCCTCTATATTATATCTGGAAGAGCACAATCCGGTGAGGCGGGCTAGCCATGTGATGTCTGTGAGACATTCCGATGACCTGGAAGAATAGCGCACCAATTGGCCCCATTCACCCATAGCATCGCCCATATATCCCTTCAAGAATGCAATGCGCTGGGGCAACGGTGCATCGAACATAAAATCAGGAACTCTCTTAGTTCTTGCGTCTTTGTTGCAAGCATCGCAGTAGAAGTTCTCTCTGAAGAACTTTGCGAGTTGGGTGTTGAGCGCCCTCACCTGCACAGAGGAATGACGCGAGCGGTCAAAGCCTGATGTGCAGAGTTTTGCTTGGCTCTCCAACTCAAACTCCTCATCCAGAACATTTTGAACGCGCTCTGCTACGTCTTTTTCATGAGAGCCAACAGTGAATATGGTGGCTCCGCTTGTGTCGCGTCTGTTCAGCACCGCGCAACCCTCGGCTAGATACATGCCAAACAGCCACGAAATCTCATCGTTGAGCTCTCTATCTTCCAAAATGGTTTTGATTTTGGGGTTCCGCACAAAATGCCCTCTGAGTTCAATAAACATGTGTGGAGCGTATGAAGAAAAATCAAGCAAGGTTTGTCTTCCCTGAAGGTTGGTTGTAAATGTTATGAGTCCTTCGCCATTCCTGAGGTCCTCTACACGTTTCGCAGAAAGCATTCCGTTTTCGTTCAGCGTCATCACTGAATGGTCGAGGCTTGTCCTCACCCATCCGCCCTCGTATTTGACTCTCGCAACGCGTGAAACACGATGCCGAGAAAAGTTCCGTACTGGCATGAAACGAACGTTATAATCGCTATCCAAAGAGAGAACCTCGAGGTCATTTGGATACGTGTATTTTTCCTCTCCTTTGAAGTACTCTTTTGCGAGTTCACCGAATGTTGTGCGCTTTATGAGCCCCCTCTGCCTGACGAGCACAGGCGTCTCTGGCGCGACGCTCGCGTTCAACTCTAAAATTGACTCGCGGTAGTTCTCCCCGAAGAGGTCGCGCGCGAGCGCGAGCGTCGCGGTAGTTTTTCCTATGCCAGGAGGACCTGCGAAAAGCATATTAGGCATGCTCCGCGCCTTAACGTACGCGCGCAGCCTCTCAACGATCTCGTGCTGTCCCACGACATCGCCTAGGGTTTTCGGGCGGTATTTCTCTGTCCAGGGCAACTCGATTTCCATGAAATCACATTTAATAAATATTTGCGAGTATATCTTCAAAATAAACATTTAATATGTTTCGTGTCCAGCGTGATTCTATGCCCGAGGAAAAAGACGAAAAGAAAAAAACGTCATTCATGTTTCAGGCGCTCGCGGCAGGGGTCATAGCGCTCGCGCTCGTGTGGTTCCTGAATATGTACATGATACGCGAGTTCCAGCTCGCGCTTCTGCTTCTCCTTTCCGCTTACGTTCTGTCAGCGCTTTTCATCGAGTACGGCACGCGCTCTCTCGGCGTGGAGGACAGGGACACTGTCCTGATGGTTTACGTGTGCGCGGCGGTTGTTGGACTGCTGCTCGCGAGCGCGCTTAACGGTTTTGACATAAGATTGATTTTCCGCTCCTTCCTGCTTCTGGTTGGCGCGTTCCTCATCCTTCCTGCGGTAGTTTATTACGCGCGCGGATGGGTTCGCGCGAGGGGATGAAATGTACGAGCCAAAGGAAGTCGAGGGTAGGATTTTCAAATTCTGGGGGGATGAGAAAATATACGAGAGGGTGAAGAGGAAGAACGAGAAAGGGGAGAGGTACTATTTCTGCGACGGGCCTCCTTACGCGACAGGGCAGATTCACCCTGGCACCGCGTGGAACAAGTGCATAAAGGACGCGGTGTGCAGGTACAGGCGCGCCCGTGGATTTCACGTGCGCGCGCAGCCAGGGTTCGACACGCACGGTCTTCCAATTGAGGTGAGGGTGGAACAGGAACTCAAACTGAAATCCAAGAAGGACATTGAAAAGATGGGCGTGCCTGAGTTTATTAAGAGGTGCAAGGAGTTCGCCACGCAGTACATGGGCGTGATGGGCGAGCAGTTCCAGCGCCTCGGGGTGTGGATGGACTGGGAGCGCCCCTACATAACATACAGGGACGCGTACATCGAGTCCTCGTGGAAGACGCTGAAGAAGGCGCACGAGAAAGGACTCCTTGAGCGCGGGGAGTACGTCCTTCCTTTCTGCCCGAGGTGCGAGACGAGCGTCGCCAATTATGAGCTAGAATACGAGGACAGGGACGACCCATCGATTTACGTGAAGTTCAAAATCGCGCCAGAACGCGGCAAGCGTGATAATGACAATGAATATCTTATAATATGGACCACTACCCCGTGGACTCTCGTGGCGAACATGGGCGTGATGGTCCATCCGGATTACCAGTATGTAAAAGTGAAAGTTGATGATGAGTTCTGGATAGTCGCGAAGGAAAGGCTGGATGCGGTGATGAAGGCTGCTGGGGATAAGCACGCAATAGTAATTGAAGAATTCAGCGGAAGGAAACTCGAAAATGTGAAGTACGAGCAACCTCTGCACTGGAAAGTCCCCAGGCACAAGGACCACAAGCCGGTTGTCATGAGCGCGGAGTTTGTCACTCTCGAGGATGGGACAGGGCTCGTGCACACTGCGCCTGGGCACGGGCCGCAGGATTTCATAGTCGGAAAGAAGTATGGAATTGAGGCGTTCTGCCCTGTTGACCAGACGGGCCATTACACTGGCGAGGGGGGCGCGTACAAGGGAATGTACGTGAAGGACGCGGACAAGGCGATATTGAAGGATTTGAAGGATTGGGGGACGCTCATACGCGCGGACACGATAAGACATAGATACCCGCACTGCTGGAGGTGCAAGACTCCTCTTATTTTTATAACCACGGACCAGTGGTTCATAATGGTCACGCGGCTGAAGGAAAGGATGTTCGAGGAGATAGAGAAAACAAAGTGGCAGCCTGATTTCGCGCGCACATGGTTCAGGGATTTTGTCTCGTCGGCGCCTGATTGGTGCGTATCACGCCAGAGATATTGGGGCATCCCACTTCCAATCTGGGTTTGCGAGCGCGAGAAGTGCAGGAGCATTAAAGTAGTCGGCTCGCGAGAGGAACTTGGCGCGAAAGGGAAAACGATTCCTGAACTGCACATTCCTTACGTTGATGCGGTTACTTTCCCCTGCAGGTGCGGGGGAACGATGAGGCGCGTGCCTGATGTTCTCGATGTGTGGTTCGATTCAGGGAACGCCATATGGGCTGAACTCGAGAAAGGGGAGGAGAACTGGTACCCGTGCGACTTCATCGTGGAGGGCAAGGACCAGATACGCGGGTGGTTCTACTCTCTTCTGGGCTCTGGGCTCGTGCTGAACGATGAGATTCCCTATAAAACTCTTCTCATGCACGGGCATTTCGTGGACGAGAAAGGGGAAAAGATGAGCAAGAGCCTCGGCAACTTCGTGCCGCTCGAGGAGATTGTCGAGAAGTATGGCGCTGACGCGTTCCGCCTGTGGAGCCTGAGCAGCACAATCTGGGACGACTTGAAGTTCAACTGGGACGACGTGAAGGAAGCGAGCAAGTGCATCTCCATCCTGTGGAACCTCCACGCGCTCGCGCTGAGGTTCGCTGATTTCGACGAGGGCAGGAAAGTCGATTACGAGTTGGAGGACGAGTGGCTTCTGCTGAAACTGAACGAACTGATAAGTGGGGCGACGAAAAACTTCGATGAATATGAGATTCATTCCGGAGTGCGCGCGCTCCGCGAATTCATCGTTGAGGATTTGAGCAGGTTCTACGTGAAGCTCGCGAAGAAGAGGATTGCGGACGGGAGGAACGCGGATGGCGCGCGCTCTGCGATTTCAAAATCCCTTTTCGCCGTGATACGCATGCTCGCGCCAATAACGCCTTTCATCGCAGAGGAGATTTACCAGCGCGCGTACAGGAAAAAATACGAGGAGGCGAGCGTGAGTTTGCTTGAGTGGCCTTCTGCCGAGAAATTGATGGTGGACCCGATGCTGAAGATAGAAATGAATATCGCGCAGGAGGTCGTGCGAGCGCTCGCGAACGCGCGCCAGAAGGCTGACGTGAAACTGAGGTGGCCGCTCGAGGAGGCAGTCGTCGTCGTTAAAAAGGGCGAGAAATCCAACGAGGTGGAAATCGCGGTTGAGAAACTTTCCTACATAATCGAGTGGAGCGCGAACGTGAAAAAAATAAAAACTGCCGCGGGCATGCAGAAGAAAATCGAAATCAAACCGGTTTTCGGAGCGCTCGGGCCTGCGTTCAGGAAGGACGCGAACAAAATCGGCGAGGCGATAAAAAAACTGGATGGGGAAAGGGCGAAGGCGAAGATGGATAGGAACAACATTATTGAGATTGAGGTTGAGGGAAGGAAATTCCCGGTAACTAGGGAGATGGTCGAGTTCGTTGAGAGGGAAATGGAGGGTTATGCGCGCGCGGAATTCGCCGAGGGCGAGGTTTACCTGAAGACTAAAATCTCAGACGCGCTCTACAGCGAGGCGATGGGGAGGGAGGTCGCGAGGCGCGCGCAGCTCATGAGGAAGGAGATGGGGCTCGTGGAGAGCGAGGGCATAAGGTTGAACGTGGTCGCATCGAAAAAATTCATCGGGATTCTACATGGAAGGAGCGAAACTATTAAGCGCGAGACGAAGGCGAAGGAACTCGTGCTGGGCGAGAAGGCGAGTTTTGAGGGGAAGAGAAAAGCGTGGGACATTGAAGGAGAAAAAGTCGAATTGATAATCGTCAGGCTCTCTTGAACGCGCGCCTCTTCTTGAGGTCGCCCCAGCAGTCCCTGCATATCATGAGCCACTTAACTTTCTCGAGTTTCTTCGAGGACTTCTCGCACGCCGCGCACAGCCTCCTGCCGCAGTACTCGCACTTCTTCAGTTTGTGCGTCTCCTCGCTGCATCGTTCGCAAATCATCGAGTATCACCTTGTTGATACGAGATATTTTGTTCGAATGGCGAGCCTTCAATTCGCTGCGAGCCTTCGAACAAAATCATGTTTTCAACTCCGGATGTGGAGTATCTTAGCGCGAATAAGGCTTTTAAGATTAACTAAGGAGACCTCGCGCGTATTTGTTTGATGTTCATTTCTATTGCTTTTTGAGTAAGCTCTCCTATCCGCGTACGTATTTCGTTAGCTTTAGCGCGAGCGTTGGTGCGCACTGAGTCGCCGAGACGCAGGGAGGAAGCATCAACATTGTAGAAAGAAAGCAACGTAGCGAGATTATCGATCGCCAGATAAAACGCAAGGCTTGACTCTTTCCACATCCCCTCTTGCATAAGCTGATTACCAACTTTTGTCCATGCCGAAGCTTCTTTTTCTTGAAAATCCATAACCACGCCGTGACCTTTATTCAGATTGTTATAATGAAGCGCCTGTTCAACTAGCATCTTTAAGTCTTTGGGGGCATCTCTGCTGCTTTTCTCGCCCTCTCGCGCAGGTCGGTTATGAGGCGCGCGATGTCGGGAGTTCCATATGCGTGCTCGGCCGCTTTTTCGAAAGTTTTCAGTCTCATGCTCCCACGTTATTATTATGTATTTTCACATTTAAAAATCCAGCATGAATATGAACGCGAGGGTTTTTCTCCGCACGTATGGATGCACGCTGAACCAGGCAGACTCGGACATCATAAGGGGCGTGCTGGCGAAAGGGGGCGCGCGCCTCGTTGATGATGAGGAGGACGCGGACGTCGTGGTGCTGAACACGTGCGGGGTGAAGAGCGCGACAGAGAATAGGATAATTGAAAAGATGCGCGCGCTGAACGCGAGGAATAAGAAAATTGTCGTGGCTGGCTGCATACCGAGCGCGAACCTAGCGCTTGTTGAGAGGTTTGCGCCGCGCGCTTGCGTTGTTGGGACGGGAAGCGTTGGAAGAATTCTTGATGCGGTGAAGGCTGCGCGCGAGGGAAGGAAAGTTGTATTTTTAGATGGAAAGGGCGTGATAGAGAAGGCGAGTTTGCCAAAGAAACGAGAAGGCGTGATTGCGCGCATTCCAATCGCAGAGGGATGCGTGGGCGCGTGCACGTTCTGCCAGACGAGGCTCGCGCGCGGGAGACTTCGGAGTTATGACGAGGAATATTTGGCGTGCGAGATTGAGAGGTGCGTGAAAAACGGGTTCAGGGAGATTCAACTCACCGCGCAGGACACAGGCGCGTACGGGTTGGAGAGGCAAGGAGGGGGCAATCTGGCAGGGCTGGTGAGGAGGATAAGCGATGTTGAGGGCGCAATTTTTGCTAAGCAAAAATGCGCATTTGCGCGAAGCGCAAATTGCGAGTTCCGAGTTCGAGTTGGAATGATAAACCCAGAGCATGCGCGCGCGATGCTTCCGGAGTTGATTAGCGCGTTCAGGAGCGGGAAGATTTACAAATTTCTTCACGTGCCTGTGCAGAGCGGAAGCGATTCTGTCCTGTACGAGATGAGAAGACCTTACCAAGTTCGAGATTTTCGTTTTGTTGTTTCGGGGTTCAGGCGCGCGTTCCCTGAAATCACGCTAGCGACCGACGTCATTGTTGGATATCCAACAGAAAGCGAGGAGGACTTCCGCGCGAGCCTGGAACTTATTTCCGAAATCGAGCCGGACATCGTGAACGTGTCAAAATTCTGCCCGAGGCCTGGGACGTCCGCGAGCGAGTTGAAGTTGTTGCCCAATGACGTCATCAAGAAAAGGAGCGGGGCGATGAGCGCGCTCTGCAGGAAAATTGCGCTCGAGAAAAACAGGAAACTAATCGGGAAGGAATATGCGGTGCTGGCTACCGAGAGGGAAAAACGCGGCGTGAGGGGCAGAAACAACGCCTACAAACAGGTTGTTTTGCGGGATGAGCGCGTGGCGTTGGGTAGTTTTGTTAATGTTAAAGTTGCCGGCGCGACTGCGTGCTGCCTGATTGGCGAGCGCGTGCGCGCGTGAATGATGAAGAAAGTTTTAAAAATGCGGGGCGAGAGGTATAGGCGGTGTGGTATGAACGTCCTCCAGCACACGTGGGCCGCCTACACGCGCAACGTTAAACTCATATCGTTCTTCTCCATACCCTTCCTGCTCGCGCTTCTCATACCGCTCCTCTCGCCGATGCCGACGTTCCTGAGCGCAGGCGGGAGTTTCCTGAGGTTCGGGAGCATACCGACCGAGGACCTGACGCAGGGCAACATCGCAATCATAGTCGTTTTCTCTCTCGCGTCGCTGTTCCTCGTGTCGTTCGCGCTCGTGGCGATAAACATCGTCATAAAATCCCAGAGGACGCTCACGCAGATAAGGACAGAGGTTCTGCAGGGGATAGAGAAATACACGTTCAGCGTGTTCTGGCTCCTGCTCACGTTCGAGCTCCTTTATCTTGTGATAAACATGTTTTTGTTTGAGTTCGGGCTCCACCGCGTGTGGGGCTCGCTCGCGACTTTCCTGCTCTCGCTCCCGATTTTCTTCGCGCCTGCAGCGATAGTGATAGACGAGCTCAGCCCGAGCAACGCTGTGAGGATGAGCCTGAACGTTTTAAAAATGCGCTTCGCGCAGTTCCTGCTCTGGATGGCTGTCGGCATCGCAGCGCTCGTGATTCTCGACGGCGCTCTGCTCGCGCTCCTCCCGCACACGCTTGCCGAATACGCGGTGCTCGTGATAAACTCCGTCCTGCTTCTTCCTTTTCTCATCGTGCTCCAGACGCAGATATACCTGAGCAAGTACACGATAATTCGATAAGCAACTGCGTCGAATGGAACGAAATGTTTATAAAGAGGGGAATACACAAGAAACGTGGAAGACCAGGTGGAGATGTGGATCTGTCATTCAGGGGCAGGTTTGCCGCGCTGACGGCGAAACGCGGCGTGGCTGTATTTTTTGCGTTACTTGTGCTTAGCACAGCTTTGTATGCGGACATGATTGAGGAACTGAACAAGATGTGCTACAACATAAAGCAGGTTGTCCCTGTTGTCGCGCTGCTGATGTTCATCACCGCAGGGCTCGTGTACGCTGCAGGGCAGATCATGGGCGCCGAGACGAGGTCAAGGGCGAACGTCTGGTCTACCGCAATGCTCGTTGGCGGCATCATAGGGCTCATCCTTGCGGCTTCTGCGCCTTATCTGGTGACGGTTTTCGCGAACGCCGCGCTTGGCGGCGAGGGGGGATTGGACGTAAGCCCTGCGACATGCTCGGCAGAGGCGACTGGGCCGTAGTTAAGTTTTTATATTTGTTTTTGTAGAATTAAAACAAAAGGAGGTTGGTAAAATGATTGGAAAAAGAGTTGCGGCGGTCTTTGCGGCGCTTGTCGTGATGAGCGCGCTTGCAAGCGCTGATATCGTGGAACAGCTGGGCGGGGTTTGCTACACGATAGTCAGCATAGTGCCCATCGTCGCGCTGCTGATGTTCGTCACCGCAGGGCTCGTGTACGCTGCAGGGCAGATCATGGGCGCCGAGACGAGGTCAAGGGCGAACGTCTGGTCTACCGCAATGCTCGTTGGCGGCATCATAGGGCTCGTGCTCGCGGCTTCTGCGCCGTACTTCCTGCAGATCTTCGCGCAGGCTGCGCTTGGCGGTACCTCGATAGTTGGAGGGACAGCGGCCTGCGCGCCGGTGACAGGAACGTAGCGGCGGCATGAAATTATTCATGGTGGGTGAGCATGAGGGCCAGGGTGCCTTTTCGGCTGCTTTCGGTCTTCATAGCTCTGCTCTATTTTTCTTTAATCACAAGCGCCCAGGGGCTTGCTGAGCAACTCGGCGAGATATGCAGGACGATAGTGGGCATAGTGCCGGTCGTCGCGCTGCTGATGTTCGTCATGGCCGGGATGGTTTACGCAGGCGGGCAGATAATGGGCGCGGAGACGCGCTCGCGCGCGAACGTGTGGTCGACGACGATGCTCGTTGGCGGCATCATAGGGCTCGTGCTCGCGGCTTCTGCGCCTTATTTTCTGACAATATTCGCCAGGGCTTCGCTTGGGACGCAGACGCAGGCTATGGACATATACGAGGCAATAAACCTCTGCAACCCATAACGTTGTAGATTTTTTCCTATTTTTCGCGAGTGCAAAGAGATATTAATGTGAACTACCGCCAGATAAATCGGCGGCTTCTTCTTTCCTTGATGAAGCTATTGCTTCATCTCCAGCGCAATTTTCGCTTTTGCGAAAATGCGCTGCATTTGCCCTTGGGCAAATTGCGGAAGCGTTACTTCCCGCAGTTCCTGCGGTAGCTCGTTTGAGTATATTCCTTGCGGCGTTTATGTCCCTGCTGATGCAAAGCCCGCAGAAAGGACAGTTGTGAGTCCTTTCCGATAGCATCTTTTCGACGACTGCGCCGCAGCGACTACATTCCTTCGTCGTGTTTCTTGGGTTCACGAACCCAACCTTGCAACCAGCTCCTTCCGCCTTGTATGCAAGAAAGTTCGCAAACCTATTCCAGCCTGCGTCATGTATTGATTTCCCAAACTTTTGTTCCGCCATCTCCTTGCTTTTGAGGCTTTCAAGCGCAATGTAAGCGTAAGTGTTCACAAGCTCGCTTGACTGCTTGTGAAGAAAATCATTTCTGCAGTTGGCGATTTTCTCGTATATCCTTGCAACTTTCAGCTTTGCCTTTCTCCTGTTCCTGCTGCC
>JBFMAP010000004.1:0-21466 GCA_040755655.1 Microcaldota archaeon | reverse complement strand
AATGTAACCGAGTGATTGAGCATGAACATATTGGTGCTGTTGTAGTAGTCTATAAAAATGGTGTTTAAAGTTTGGAAAAAAACAACTCTGTATCCATAGTTGGAGAGATTGCCAACCCAAAAGCCAACCTGCTGGGCACCGCCAAAAGCGTTGATTCTTTCTGGGTTTATTCTGGTGTCTATGGTGAAATAGTATCCAAGAGGACGAGAGCGAATCTGCGGTCGTTTGTATGTAGGTTGGGCTAGACAAGTTTCAGGGGGTAAAACAGGGCAAAGAGAAGTAGCGTTAAGGTAGCCTCCGATTTCTTCTACTATGCTTCCATTGCCAGGATCAACAGCCGGCCCGTTCGGGGTCCATAAGTTCAAATCTATAACGCCGTCCTCGAATTCATCCGATAGGTTTTTTGGGACAAGGAGGTCAGCAACTGGGCTTGCAATAAAGGCCTGCTGTATCGAGTGGTTGTAGACCTTCACGTAAGCCTGCTGCCTCCCCTCCAATGCGCTTATCGTGCATCCGCTCGTCCACTCCAAACACTCGAAACAGTTTGTCTCGCGGAACACCGAGTAAGTGCAGCTGTTACCCGTAGTGGCGTTTGTCCACGTTTGGGTTATGGAATAGTTTCCCGGCGCGGCAGTGCTTATGAAACCGAAAAACCGCGTGTAGTTATTCTTCAGGTTGCCGCTCGCATCGAAAAGGGAATCGGTATCGTTGGTCGCGAAGATTGACGCTATCGCCCCGGTTGTGTTCGTTATGTTCCCGTAGACCCAGCCCTTCCCGCGCGCCATCGGGTCTCCGCTGGCGTTCAGCAGGAGGCTGACGTACGGGGTTTCGTAGGAGTAGTTGAGAACCTGCCTGAGCGCGCCGGTCTGCACGCCCCTCAGTTTCGCGTCCTCCACGGATATGAGCGGGTCCTCGTAGCCGATTATGTAGAAACTCGTGTTTATGGGAACAGCGCGTGATAACTTGGTTTTTCCATCCGAGTCGCTTATGCTCACGCTCATGTTGAACGCGATGCTCACGCTCCAGGGGCCGTACTGCGTGGCGTTGAAGGCGCTGCAGTTCAAACTCGCGTTGAAGGAAAAACCGAGCGCGCCCGCGATTCCGCCCATCCTGTCGCGCCAGTACGAGAGCGTGCTCTCGGGCTCCATGAAGGAGGACGTGCCGTTCGCGAGCGAGCCGTTCCACATTATCGTGCATATGTCGCCGCTCACGTTTTTCGAGTAGGAGCTGTACGTGCGCGTGTAGTTGTCCAGGTAATAGACCGCCCTTCTGCCTACGAGGTTTGAGAGTTGCTCCAGTCTTGCAGGCGAGGCGGAGTCTGAGAGTTCTCCTAGGACAAGCCCTCTCTGGATGCGCGGATAGGTCTCCTCGCGGACGCGGTTGCTGCTCGCCCATATGCCGATCGAGATTATTATGAACATGATTAGCAGCACAAGTATGAGAGAGAAGAAAAATCCCCTTTTCAAGTTTTTCAGGTTGTGCACGCACATTGGGACATCACACCCATACGACAAGTTTCAAGGCGAGGGGCGGCAGGAGTTTTTCAAAATCTATCTGGCCTTCTATCGGCTCGCATGGAATCTGCCCGCCGTGGCAGGAGTTGTACTCGAATTTTGAACTCGTGTAATTGCCGTGCAGTTTCACGCCTGAGACCACGCGCACCTCGGCGAACTGCGCGCGCGCGTACTGGACGGTTCTTGTCGCCCCGCCCCCGCAGCCAACGCTTGACGAGTACAGCGTCTCCCAGCTTCCACTGGAGGAATTGTAGACAAGCAGGCTGAACCCGTACTGCCTTGGTATCATCCTCTCGAGAAACTCCTGGCTCAGCCCGCAGAACCGCGTGTCGCCGTTGGACCAGCTGACTGCGATCTGCTCAAGAACACTCGCGCTCACGTTTCTCTCGACAGCCGCGTATTTGTCCGCGCCGTTTTTCAGCTCGGCGTATGTGAGATTTGCTATGGTGTAGTTCGGACTGTTCTCAAAGGCTGAGAGGGGCATCACGCTTAGTGATGTCATCGCGTCCCTCGCGACGTCCTGGACCTGCTCGAACCTCTCGTAATAAACGCCCGGGATGTGCACGAAGAACATAAGCGCCGGGATCAGGACGAGCGCGAGAAGGAGCGCCACGAAGGCGTCAACTGTGAAAACAAAACCCCGTCTGAGCGCTGTCCGGGTCATATCATCACTCATCACGCGGGAAGGTTAGGGTTCATGCACTTCCCGTAGCCTGTCCCGCACTGGTTGCAGACCTTGTAGCCTGAGTTGCACGTGTCGTACGAGCATTGGATCGTCTCCCCGGGGGCGCAGACCTTGTTCACGATGCACTCGCTCGGACCGAAGTCCGTACAGACAGTCGTGCCCTCGCATCCGGCGCCAGTCCTGCACGCGCGCGTCTCCCCTGGGGCGCAGGGGCGCTCCATGACGCTTATCTGCGCAGAGGCCGAGCACTCCCCTGATTCCGCGTGAACCACGTGCGCGCCTGGGCTCGCTGGCGAGGAGAGGTTGAGCGAGAACGACGCGTTTTCGCGCGCTATTTTCATCCTGGCAACTTCCCCGGTGTCCAGATATATTCTCAAGTCCTCGGTGCAGTTGTTCGACGTCCCTCTGAGTTGCATGATCTCGCCTGCGCTGTATGAGGGCTTGTCCGTCGAGAGCGATATGCCCGCAGGCACCTGCGGCGCCAGCGCAGGCGCTCGGCTGCCCAGGTTTATGTAAGCGAGATAGACGATGGCTATGCACAGCGCGATGAGGAGGAGTTGTATCTTCCATAGATGGCGCGCGTACTCGCCCTCTGTGCGGCTGTGCCTGTAGAAGTAAAGGTCCTTTATCCCTCCGCGAAGCGAGAACGGCGGCACGAGCGGGCCAGGCGGCGCGCGCAGGCCTTCCCTTTTTTTATAATCAGCCATAGACCTCGTAATGCTTTTATTTGAGGTGGTTTTAAATAGTTTGGTGGAGCAAGTTCGTATCAGAGGGATTGAGTTGGCTGAGCGCGCGCGCGAAATGTTTGTTTTTGCTTCGGTATTTTTTTCTCTTGTTGCTTTTGCCTCTGGCGCTGACTGCGGCGTTTATCACAATCTCTTTTCCGTGAGTTTCAACAACCTCTACGTGGAGAAGTTCGTGTACTCGCCCGGCGAGACGGTGAGGGGCGCTTTCGATGCGCAGAGCAGAATCAGCCACCCGCTCGTTGACGGGAGGGTGCGCGTTCAAGCGCTGTACCAGCCTGATTACATCAGGCCGCTGCACGGGCCTGATATTGTGGATGAGTTTTTTCTGGAGAAGGAGGTGAACATGCGCGCGAACGACTCGGAACACTTCGAGTTCGAGTGGAAACTCCCTGCGCGCGCTAGGCCTGGCGTTTACAAACTCGCGCTGTTCTTTTACATGGGGCCGTTCCAGGTCGGCGGCGCGTCCTTCATCCCCAACATGCAGGGCGGGCTCACGATGTTCGAGGTGCGCGACACAGGGGAGGGGTGGGAGCAGGTCCGTTTTGAGAGAGGAAAGATAGACGTGAGCGGGAGGCAGTACAGCCCCTCGAATACGCTGAACATCGAGCGCAGGACTGAGGAGGAGATTGTTGTCTCGGTTCCAGTCGTGAACGAGGGAGGGCCAGGCGAGGTGAACGTAACTTACGAGACGATAATGTTCGAGGACGTGAAGCAACAGGAGATTGGTAGGCTCGTGGGCGAGGGGAAAATTCCCTCTGACAGCATAGTTTACAAGACATACAGGCAGGTTGTCGTGCTCGCGAAAACGCAGAGGCTCGTAATGGGCGAAAACGAGACGCGCGTGCTGAAGTATTCCGTCGGAAAACTTCCGCCGGGCGCGTACACTGTGAGGATAACCGCGCGCAGCAAGGACATGAGCGCGGTCCTGCACATACGGGTTCCGGTTCGCGGGCTCAAGGCCGACTTCGCGTTCGGCTCGCCTGATGTTTTTCCGATCAAAAAAGGAGATGATGTGGTGCTCGCCGCATGCTTCTCAACGACGACAAGCGGGCCAGGGATGACGTTTTCGGTCGATGGCTCTGCCCCAGGAGTTTCCGGCGAAGGGAAATACGGAAGGGTGAGCCTTTCGTTCGCCTCTGGGAATGAGACTCTCGCGTGGCGCGATTATGTCGTGGTGCTCTCGCCAGCGCAGCAGGCAGTCGAACTTCCTTTCAAGAGCACAGGGAAAATCCGCGACGCGACGCTCACGATGAAACTGTTCGATGAAAACGGAAACATGCTGGACGTCAGCGAGATGAGGTTCGACTACTCGAAGTTCAAATCGAACAGGACGCTTGCGCTGCGCGCGGTCGGCGGGGAGAGCATAGTTTTTTACACTGTTGACGTGGCGGATGATTTGGGGGACCCTGCTGAAGGAACCGTGAACGTGTACCTGCTCAGCAACGACACTAAGGTGGTCGCGCTCCACGAGAACAGGGATGTTTTCGGGGAGCTCAACGGGACGCTCGAGGCCGGCGAGGGCGAGTACAGGGTGAAGGCGTTTGACGCCGACTCAGGCGCGAGCGACACCGCTTACGTGAGGGTCAGGGCGCGCGCGCCGAAGCCGCCTGAGCCCCAGCCGCCGGCCGCGCCGACGGAGCGGAAGGGCGAGACGAGCCTCCTGCTCCTCGCGAGCATAATAATAGGGCTCGCGCTCATAATCTACTGGAGCAAGAGAACGCTTGAGATAACGAGGAGAGGGGGGAGATGAGAATAGGTGCGCGTGCGTGCGCGTGTTTGCTTGTGCTGGCGGTTTTGCTAATCGGTTTTGCTTCTGCAGAGAGCATAGGCGAGGCGTGCGAGGCGTGCGCATCTGGAACCGACACCCTCGTCGCGCATGCCGCAGTGCAGTATCTGAAATCAGACGGAACGCCGATTCCAACAGACGAACTCTGCCAGAACAGGATATACGCGCTGAACCTGACCCCTGCGAGCTGCAGGGTGACCGGCGGGTGCCACGGAAGCCCTGTTGATTATGATTACTACCACAACACCAGGATACTGGTGCGCGACGGCGCGAGCAGCCTTCTTGATGTCACGATAAACAGCCCGGCCACGAGTTCGATAATGCCGGCCTCGGTCCCAGGCGTTGCGAGTTCGAACTACACCATCCGCGTGCTGCTCGAGCCGCTCACCCCGTTCGGCCCTGGCCTTCCTGTCCTCTCGTGCGCGCTCAGTTCTGTTTCCGTCTCGCCGAACGTGAATTCCATCAGCGCAGGAGGCGCGCAGGTTTTCAGCGCCTACGGGATTGACGACCGCGGAAACGTTTATCCTGTGACCGCGAGTTGGAGCGTTGCAGGCGGGATCGGAACGCTGAGCACAGCGGTCGGCGCTTCGACAACTCTGACCGCGACGAAGGCAGGGACCGGGTACGTGGTCGCGAGTTTCGGAGGGCTCTCTGGAAATTCCACTGTCACTGTCTCGCCTGGAAACGCGGTCTGGCTCGAGGTCGTCCCGAATCCTGCGTCAGTTTCCGTGGTAGGCACGCAGGTGTTCGGCGCGATTGGTAGGGACGCGTATGGAAATGAGGCACAGCTCGCGCCTGCGCCGGTCTGGTGGACCGACGGCGGAAGCATAACCAACGAGGGCGTTTTCACGGCGCAGGGCACGCCTGCGGCAGGAAGGGTCGTGCGCGCGACCAGCGGCGCGCTCTCGAACAGCAGCAGCGTGGATATAACGGCGCTTCCTGCGACAGGGGTTACCTTGTATTCGCCGATGGCGCCAGGGCTTACAAGGTGCGGGGTCGCGAACGTCGAGGCGTGCCTGAGCACAGACGTTGTAGCGCAGTGGGGCGCCATCTTCAGGGATGAGAGCAACAACGTGGTTCATGATGGTTGTTCTGTGTGCGTCGGCCAGAACCTCACGCTAATTCCGCTCGAGTCAGCGGACTGGGGCCCGTACAACGGGGGCTATGTGCAGACTCCGCCTGTTCAGTTTGTGAATAGAACTGTTTTCAGCGGGCTGCTTGCGGTATTCGACCCGATAGCGGGTTTTCCCTGGTGCGCGCAGCCGAGAAATTTCCCGTGCAGCGAAATAACAGAGTGGGATGTGGGGCAGAAGGCGAACGTGAGCGTCTTAACGTGCGATGATTTGGAGAGCGCCGGCGCGCTGCCGCCGAACTGCTTTTTCACAGGAGGAACGAACCCGCCTCCTTTTGGAACAGACTACTGCGAGTGCGAGGTTTATGCCGCAATCGCCGCGAACGGAACCGTAACCACTTATCTCGGCGCGAACCCAATCGCAGCGAGCGACGTGATGAGCGCAACCCCGCGCGTGCAGATTCCTAACACCCCTGGCTCTTACACGCTGAGGCCTGACCTGACCATTGATATGCTGGGCTACATAAGGGGCTCGCGCGCAGTCATCCTAAAGAGCAAGACTCCTGCGAGCAACCTGCCGCGGACGCTCGCGGGAAACAGCATAACTGTCAATGTCGTGGAAAAAGAAAACGGCCCTGTGCTCGCGCTCACGAGCGCGTCCCTTTCGCCCTCAGCAGTGTACGTGGGCGAGCCTGTGAGCATTTTCGCGACGCTCCTGAACACAGGCGACGTTGAGGCGCGCATAACATCCGTGTCGCTCAATCCATCTTTCAGTTTCAGCGTTGTTCAGAATGGAGTGGGGACGAAGCTCGCGCCAGGCGCGACAGCGGAGATGATTCTGAAAGCTTACCCATCGCCCATGGGGGCGTACACTGCTACGCTCACTATTGGTTACAACTCGACGCGGCCTGTTGCCTGCGCTGTGGGAGACCCGTATCTCTCAGGCTCTGTCGCAGGGCTCGTTGGCGATATTGACGTGATTGCGAAATCCGCGTGCAACGAAACTGTCGACATCAGGGCGAACCTCACGAACTGCGACGTTTGGGACGCGGGAACGAGCACGTGCACGATAAACACCCTGAAAAATTTCGCTGGGAAGAACGTGAGGTTCAACGACAGCAGCGGGAACCTCGTGATATCCACAACTGGAAATTTGAGCGCAGGGGGCGCGAGCGGCCAGAGCGGCTGCGACATAATCATAACAGCGCGCTCGCTCGCTGTCGAGAAGGGAGGGGTGATGAGCGCGAACGGCGGAAGCGGGATTGACAGCGGAATGAGGGGCGGGGACGGCGGGAACATAAGAATAACAGTGAAAGAGCTGCGCGCGGCTGGATTGATAGAGGCGAGCGGCGCTGCAGGGTATTCAGCGCCGCCAGGAGGGCGCGAGGGTGGAGGAGGAGGACGAGGAGGAAACATTGACATTTCCGTCACGACGTGCGACCAGTGGCTCGGTGACGGGTGGGCGCGCGCTGACGGAGGACTGGGCGGAAACGGCGATGGAAGCGGAAGCAGCCCTGGAAGCAGCGGAAGAGGGGTTTGCGGGGAGGGCGGCGCGTGCTCCTGCCCGTGCGGCGGGCTCTGGGGAAGCGGAGGCTACGGGGGCGGAGGGGGCGCGTGCGGCGGAGCGAACGAGGCAGGCGGCGGAGGCGGAGGAAGCGGCGGGATAATAAGGGTGAACGCGAACATCAGCAGTTTTGCGATAAACTTTTCCGCGAGAGGAGGAGACGGAGGGGGGAATGTTTTTGCTGGAGGAACAGGCGGCAACGAGACCGTTGTCACGAGCGTCGCGTGCTATCCTGCGACAAAAAGTTCGAATTTCGGGAAGAACGGAACCGCCGGGGCTGGCAGAACAGGTGGCGGAGGGGGCGGAGGGGGCGCGGTTGTTGTTGGGCCTTGCTCAACGGTGCCGAGATGCTGGCTGAGCGCCGAGTCACTGCCGCAGACGCCGCCGCCCGGCGGCGCGAACTCCACGATAACAGTAACCTACGAGAATTTCCAGCCGAACCCGCAGGCGAACGTGAGCTGCGGGACGAGCGCGCCGCAAATCAAGTCGTGCACAGGAATCGACAGTATTCCAGGGACAGGCGCGTGCAGGGTTAATTGCACTTATTCCGCATCGACTACGTACGTTATAACCGGAAGGGTGAACGCGAGCAGCGCGTGGGTCGAGTGCAAGCCTGCGAGCGTCCTCGTTGGATGCTCCCCATATGTTTAAATACATCCTCATCTGTTTCTTAAAGCCATGAAGAGTGTCAGCAGGAACGTGAAGCTGCTCGGAATAACGAGCATGCTCACTGACATAAGCAGCGAGATGATATTCTCAGTGCTGCCGCTTTTCCTTGCGAACGTGCTGCACGCGGATAAATCGATTATTGGACTGATTGAGGGAATCGCGGAGAGCACTGCGAGCGCTCTCAAATTTTTTTCAGGGTGGATTTCGGACAGGTTCGGGAGGAGGAAACCGATCGTAATTTTCGGCTACAGCCTTTCCACTGTGACAAAACCGCTCCTCGCGTTCGCCGGCGGCTGGCACGAGGTGCTGTTCGTCCGTTTCGTGGACAGGGTTGGAAAAGGGGTGCGGGACGCGCCCCGGGACGCGCTCATCGCGGAGTCGAGCGAGGCGAAGACAAGGGGCCGCGCGTTCGGGTACCACAGGATGCTCGACACCATCGGCGCTATACTCGGCCCGCTCATGGCAGTCCTCGTTCTGAGCATGTACGCGAGCGCAGAGCAGGGCTACCGCACCATCTTTTTGATTTCCATCGTGCCCGCGTTTCTCGGGGTTCTCGCGCTCTTTCTCGTGAAGGAGAAAATAGGTAGGCGGAACCACGGTAGCCTGAAGATAAGCCTCGCGAACCTGAACAACAGGACGAGGAGATTTCTCGCGGTCTCGTTCGTGTTCGCGCTCGGGAACTTCAGTTACGCGTTCCTCATACTGCGCGCGCAGGATATAGGTGTGAGCATAGCCGCGATACCGCTCCTTTACATACTTTTCAACGTGGTTTACGCCGCGTCCGCGTTTCCGATGGGCGCTGCAGCGGATGCGAGGAGCAAGAGGAAAATGATTGGAGTCGGCTACCTGCTTTTCGCGCTGATGTGCGTGGGCTTCATTTTCGCGAGCAGCCCGATCCACGCAGTCCTCCTCTTCGCGCTTTACGGGATTTTCAACTCCATAAACGAGACCACGACGCGCGCGTACGTGAGCAACATCGCGCAGGAGGAGGTGAGGGGCACTTCGCTCGGCGCGTTCCACGCCGCAACAGGGCTCGTGCAGCTTCCCGCGAGCGTGATAATGGGCGCGCTCTGGCAGTCGTTCGGCGCGCCAGTAGCGTTCGCGTACGGGGCGGCGTGCGCGCTCTGCGCATGCGCGCTTCTTTTCGTTTTCAGATGAAAATTAGGGATAGATGCGCTCGCCCCGGAGCGCGTTCATCAGCAAAGGATTTTTGTCCTTCTTCATTTCTTCGACTTCATCCTGCGTGTAGCAGAATGGCTCGATCGGGAGTTTCGTGAGCCCGCGCACAGACGCATAGCGATCCATTATGTTGCCCGGAAAATCGCCTATTATCAACAGGTCTATGTCGCTTGCCTCGCTGTAATCCCCGCGCGCAAAAGAGCCGAACATATAAATATTCTTCACGCGAAAGGCTCTCGCTAGTTTCCTCGCGAAACTCTTTACTTCATCACGAATTTCTTTACTTCTGCCAATATCAAGCCTGCTTGTTCTACGCATTGTTTTGCCTCCTTTTCGGTGTAATACTCAAACGGCGCGCCTTTCGGAAACGCGTCCGGATAGCTGGGAGGGATGTAGTTCTTGTCGAGCGCGAGCGCCTCGTCCCTCATATTTTTAACCTGCCTGAAATCAGCCTTCGCCATGTTCAGCAATTCGTAAACTGAATGGGTGAGCACCCCTCTTCTGCCTTTAAAGCAAAGCAAGCCTTTGAGCGCTTTTCCGCGCTCTGCTGGCACATGAAGCACGCGCTCTCGTATATGCGCTTATCCGCAAGGGCGCGCGCTGCCTTCAGGTCTCTCTCGGCCTGGGATATCCAGCGCATCGCCTCCTCGAAGTTTTTATTCATAGACATTTTTCACAGCAAGGGATTAAAAATCTTCTCGAGCAAGGCGGACGTGTATTTGTTGCTGGGGTGCACGGCATGAAGCAAAATAAGCGTTCACAGTATTATAGATTATTAGTCAACGATAAGCCGTGAGTTGTGATAGTGATGGAAGAAGCGATTATGCGGATGCTTTTTGCAGACGGTGGCGGAATGTTATCAGCGGTACTGCAGCCTCCATCCGCCGCCCACGTCAATCCTGAACAAATTGGAAACTATTTCCGCGAAGAGGCGCGCGAACATCCCGAAAATCTCCTCGAATATGCTCGCCTTTTTCTTCACCTCGCACAGTGGCGGGCTGGGCTTGAGTTTCCCGAGTTCCGCTGCCTTGTCAATCGCGCGCTGCTCGCCCCCCAGCTCGTCCACGAGCCCTATTCTCTGCGCCTGCTTTCCTGTGAGGATGCGCGCGTCCAGAATCTTGCTGAACTCGTACTCATTCAGTTTTCCGGCGCGCCCCTGCTCAACCGTGCTCTTGAAGTCCTCGAAAATCTCATCAACGATGTCCTGCAGGATTTTCCTCTCCTCCTCTGTGAGCGGGCGCGTTGGGTCGCCTATGTCCTTGAACTCGCCTGACTTTACTACCGTAACGTTTATCCCAAGTTTCTCAAAAAGGCCTGACAAATCCTCGACTGTTGCGCGCGCGCCGATGCTGCCAGTGATTGTCGCGGGGTCCGAGATGATGTAATCAACACCTGCGATTATGTAATACCCTCCGGAGGCAGCTGTCTCGCGCAGGTACGCGACCTTGGGCTTTCCCGCGCGCTGGAGCGCGTCGCGGATTTCCCTGCTCGCGACGATGGAGCCTCCTGGCGAATTGACCTCAATGAGAAGCGCCTTGACCTCCCTCCTGTCCGCGGTTTCTTTTATCAGGCCCGCGATGTCCTTCGAGCCAGCGAGCCCAGGGCCGAGAAAGGAGGAGGTGCCCTGCGCCACGAGCTCCCCGTTAATCTCGATTACGCCAACGCAGTCAGGAGGCGGGAACAGCGCGCCCCACAGTACCGCGATTATGTTCACTATTATGCTGAAGCCGAAGATGAGAACAAGTGTTATTATTATGTCTTTCCAGTTCATCGAATATCACCGCGAAGCGGTGTATGAGATATTTCCAATTTGCGCGAAGCGCAAATGGACCATTTGTCCTTTCGGACAAATTGGTTGCTCGGGTTGCGAAGCCCCGAGCAAATTCATAAGGTTTAATAAATTTAGCAAATTTAAAAACGTTGTGTAGGTGCAGTCATGGATATATTGCGCGCGATTTTGTTCATTCTCCCAGCGTATTTCGCGAACGCGACGCCTGTGATTTTCGGGGGCGGCGCGCCAGTGGATTTCGGGAAAAAATTTTCCGACGGAAGAAGGGTTCTCGGAGATGGAAAGACGTGGAGAGGGCTTTTCGCGGGGATTTTTTTCGGGACGCTGGTTGCGGTGGTTATTGGGTATTGCATACCCGATGTGGTGGGTTATGCATTTTTCGCATCCAGACTACCACGCACCGAGATGGGGTCGGGTATACCTCCACTTAGTGGAGAGAGCGGCGCAGTCCTATTTGGTATTTTGGGTTTTCTCCTATCATGCGGGGCGATGTTTGGTGATTTGCTCGGGAGTTTCGTGAAGAGGAGGATGGGCGCGGCGCCGGGGCAGCCTTCCTTCGCGCTCGACCAGCTCATGTTCCTTGTGTTTGCGGTCGCGTTCGCTTGGCCCCTGCGCGCGGTGGGCTTGGATGAATTTGTATTTTTGGTTGTGCTCACGTACGCGCTCCACGTGCTCATGAACCTACTCGCGAACCGCCTCGGGCTGAAGAAGGTGCCGTGGTGAGTTTCGCGAAATCAATACGAAATTCGCATTAAAATTACGAAAAGTTCGAAAAAATATGGAATTTTGTGCGAAAAAAAGCAAAAGTTTATAAAGACTCGGGTGCATAAGGATAGCATCGACGTTAGTGAAAGGAGGGATGAAATGGCCGAATGTCCGGAATGCGCAGGAAGCGTGACAGTGAAGCCGAACACCGAAGTAGGGGAGATACTGACCTGCCCTGACTGCGGGGCGAAACTCGAGGTCGCGGGCATAAACCCGACGGTTCTCCAGAAGGCGCCGGAAGTGCAGGAGGACTGGGGCGAGTAGAACTCCGGCTTCTGCGCGCGCCTTGCTTTCTGCGTGGTGAGCCCATGCGATTCGGTATGATTTACACGATGATAAACGCCGAGAACAAGATGCTCCTAGAGGCGGCCAGAAAAAGAAACATCGAACTCGAGAAAATAAATGAGAATGAACTCGTGCTGCGAATCACTGAAACCGAACAGCGCGAATCCGAAAATTACGACGCAATCCTCCAGCGCTCCACGAGTTTCACGCGGACGCTTTATTCCACGAGGTATTTTGAGGAAAGGGGGGTGCGCGTGATAAATTCTTTTGACGCGCAGAGGCTTTGCGGGGACAAACTTCTGTGCTCTCTTGCGCTCACAAAATTGGGGGTCCCAACCCCGCGCACTCTGGTCGCGTTTTCTCCGCAGGGCGCGATGGCCGCGATAAAGGAGCTCGGCTATCCGGTTGTGATGAAGCCGACCATGGGCAGTTGGGCGCGCCTCGTTCACAAAATCAACGATTACGAGGCCGCGCAGGCTGCGCTCGAGGGCAGGGAGGAGATGGGGAACGCGTGGCAGAAAATTTATTACGTTCAAAAGCACATCGAGAAACCGGGGCGCGACATTCGCGCGTTCGTTGTTGGTGATGAGGTCGTTGCCGCAATCTACAGGGTTGCGCGCGAGGGAGAGTGGGTCACGAACACGAGCAGGGGCGGCCGCGCGGAGAAATGCGAAGTGACGAGCGAGTTGCGCGAACTATGCTTGCGTGCAGTGCGCGCGCCTGGGGAGGGAATCTACGGCGTGGATATGATGGAGGACGCTGACGGGAAACTGCTCGTTCACGAGATAAACCACACCACGGAGTTCAGGAATTCGGTCGCGCCAACAGGCGTTGACATTCCGGGAAAGATGATTGAATACATGGCAAAGGTTGCGAGAAAATGATTTGTTGAGGCTGATGCTGTGATAACCGCGAGCATGGGGCGTGCGCGGATGCGCGTGCGAGTGCGCGTTGGTTGTTGGTGGTTGATGTCATGATAACCGCGAGCATAATAGGCGCGTCAGGATACACCGGAGGGGACCTGCTGCGCATACTTCTACAGCATCCCGAGGTCGAGGTGCGCGAGGTTACGTCCGAGAGGAACGCGGGCGTGCCGGTCACAAAACTGCACCCTAACCTGCGCGGGTTCACTGAACTCGCGTTCGTGCGCGCTGGCGAAATTAAAACTGACTGCGACGTCGTTTTTCTCGCGACGCCTCACGGCGCGTCGATGGACATGGTGAAGAATTTCATGGAGACCGGAATGAGAATTGTGGATTTGAGCGCTGACTTCCGCCTGCATAACTCAGAGGATTACAAAATTTGGTACGGGTACGCGCACAAGCATCCCGAACTTCTCCAGCGCGCGGTATACGGGCTTCCTGAACTCCACCGCGAGCAAATCAAGAACGCGAAATTGGTCGCGTGCCCGGGATGCCTCGCAACGTCCGCGATACTCGCGCTCGCGCCGCTCGTCGCAGCGAAATTGATTGACGCGCAGCGCATAGTTGTTGATGCGAAAATCGGCTCTTCCGCGAGCGGGCATTCCTTCGATGCATCCACGCATCATCCTGACAGGGCGGGCGTCGTGCGCGCGTACAAGCCCACTGGGCATCGCCACACTGCGGAGATGGAGCAGGAGTTGAGCGCGCTTGCAGACTCGCGCGTTCGAATTTCTTTCTCCCCTCATGCTGTCGAGTTGGTGAGGGGGATAATGACCACCGCGCACGCTTTTCTCGCTGATGAAAATCGAAAGGTTGAGGACATAGAGATTTGGAAAACGTACCGCGCGTTCTACAAGGGCTCGCCGTTCGTGCGGTTCGTGAAGGAGAAGACAGGCGTGTACAGATACCCGGAGCCGAAACTCGTGGCAGGAACGAACTTCTGCGACATCGGGTTCGAAATTGATTCGCACTCGCCCCGCATAGTGGCGATGAGCGCGATAGATAATCTGGTTAAGGGCGCGGGCGGGCAGGCCACGCAGTGCTTGAACCTGATGTTCGGGCTCAACGAGAAAACAGGGCTGTGGAGGCCAGGGCTCCATCCTGTTTGAATTTGGCGGGCAGGCGTTGTTATGCTGGTCGTGAAAATAGGCGGGAGCATTTTCAGCGAGATAGCAAGGCTGGCTGATGATTTGGCCAGCCTTTCCGGCACCGGCGTCATCGTAGTCCACGGAGGCGCTGCGGAGACCACGCGCGTGGCGGAAAAAATGGGGAAGGAGCAGAGGTTCATAACGAGCGCGAGCGGCTTCAAGAGCAGATATACGGACCGCGAGACGATGGAGATTTTCGAGATGGTCGTCGCTGGAAAAATAAACAAGGAGCTCGTTGCCGCGCTGCGGAAGAAGGGGGTGAACGCGCTCGGGCTCTGCGGTGTGGATGGGGGCCTGCTGCGCGCGAGCAAGAAAATACTGAAGGCTGTCGGCGAGGACGGAAAGGAGAAAATAATCCGCGATGATTACACGGGAAAAATTGAAAGCGTGAACACAGAACTTCTGCGCGTGCTCGTGAATAATGGTTACGTCCCAGTCATCGCGCCGCTCGCGCTCTCGCAGGAATTCGAACTGCTGAACACTGACGGGGACCGCGCGGCGGCGATGCTCGCGAGGAGCGTGGGCGCTGAAAAACTGGTGATGCTAACAGACGTTGACGGGTATTACGAAAATTTTCCGGACGGGCTGGTGCGCGAGATGCGGGCGGCGGATTTGCACGCGCACATCCAGAAAGCGACTGGCGGTATGAAGAGGAAACTTCTCGCAGCGAAGGAGGCAATAGAGGGCGGTGTTCGCGAGGCAGTCATCGCGAACGGGAAAAAGGAGAAACCGATAACGAGCGCGCTCGCGGGTAATGGGACAGTGATACGTTGATTCGGTGGTTGTGATATGAATGCTGGTGAGATAAGAAAAACCGAGGACGAACTCGAGATGGGGGGTTACACGAAGAGGGGAACTGTTTTGGTGAGTGGGCGCGCTGAGTTCGCGTATGATGCTGATGGAAGGGAATACATAGACTGCGTGGCAGGTCATGGTGTCTGCGTGCTCGGGCACGCGCACCCCAAAGTGGCGCAGGCGGTCCGCGAGCAGGGCGAGCGGATGCTCACCTGCTCTGAAACATACTACAACGACAGGCGCGCTGAACTTCTCGCGCTCCTCCAGAAAATCCTTCCGCGCGGGCTGAAGAGGATTTTCCTTTGCAACAGCGGCACAGAGTCTGTCGAGGCTGCGCTCAAACTCGCGCGCGCCACAACCAAAAAGAAGGGATTCGTGGCGGCGATGAACGGTTTCCACGGAAGGAGCATGGGCGCGCTTTCTCTCACATACAGGCCGCAGTACCGCGAGCCTTTCCTCCCTCTCGTTGGTCCTGTGACGCACGTGCATTACAACAACGCGGGCGAGATTGAGAAAATCCTGAAAGAAAACAAGGACATCGCGGCTGTTGTTCTCGAATGCGTGCAGGGCGAGGGGGGAGTCCGTCCTGCCACGCGCGAATACCTGCGCGCTGTGCGCGAGGCGTGCAGTGCGAACGATGTTCTGCTCATACTTGATGAGGTGCAGACCGGCTGGGGAAGGACAGGAAAGATGTTCGCGTGCGAGAATTTCGGCGTGGCGCCGGACGTGATGTGCGTCGCGAAAGGGATGGCGAACGGGGTGCCTACTGGCGCGGCAATCTCGCGCGATGATTTGAGGTTCCAGCCCCAGCAGCACGGGAGCACTTTCGGAGGGAACCCGCTCGCGTGCGCTGCCGCAGTCGCGACGATAAATGTTTTGATTGATGAGAAAATTCCTGAGAAGGCTGCGCGCGGCGGGGAGAAATTCCTCGCGGGATTGAAGGAGTTCGAGAATGGGAAGGGCGACGTGCGCGAGGCAAGGGGGATGGGTTTGATGCTCGCGCTCGAACTGAAAAAATCTTCAAAAGAATATATTATGAAATGCGCGGAGAAGGGAGTGCTCGCGATGCCTGCCGGGGACATGGTGCTGCGGCTTCTGCCTCCTCTCATCATAAGCGAAAACTCTGTTGCGCGCGTATTATCTGTTCTAGATGAGGTTATTGGATGAGCGAAGTTGCGAGACGAGTTCGCGCGCAATTTTTTCGCAGAACGAAAAAATGCGCATTTTTCCCGAAGGGAAAAATTGCGTGGGCGAGGTTGTTTGAGGTGTTGGAGTGAGCGGAAGCGACGAGCGCGTTGAGTTTTTGTGCGAGTTGGTCGATGTTCCCAGCCCCTCGACGCACGAGAGGCGCGCGAGCGAACTGCTCGCGAGGAAGGCTCGCGAACTCGGAATGCGCGCGAAAGTGGACGGGGCAGGAAACGCTGTCGCGCTCAACAACAGCGCGAGCGCCGAGAAGGTTGATTTGCTTCTCTTCAGCCACATTGACACTGTCCCGAAATTCATTCCTGCTAGGCGCGAGGGCAGGAGGATTTACGGAAGAGGCGCGGTTGACGCGAAGGCATCGCTTTGCGCGCTCCTTTTCGCGGCCGCGTCAGTTGATGTTCCGTACAACATAATGGTCGCAGGCGTCGTGGAGGAGGAGACGACGAGTTCCAAGGGGATAAGGCACCTTCTCACGTACGCGAGGCCGAGGATGGCGATTCTCGGCGAGCCGAGCAACAGCAATGGGGTTACAATCGCTTACAAGGGGAGGATGCTCGTCGAAGCGACAACGCGCGGGGAGATGGCCCACGCCGGGATGAAAGTGGAAACGCCTATAGAGCGCACGCTCGAGTATTACCATCACCTTCGCACCGAGTTCCCATACAAGAATCCTTACGATTCGGTGATAATGAACCTGACGTACATGAGGTGCGGCTCGCGCGACGCGCTGAACGTGATACCCGAGGAACTGGAGTTCGCCATCGACATCAGGTTCCCACCGGGCATGGACGCGGGCGGGATAATTCATAAAATGAGGGAGCACGCGCCCAGGCACATAACGCTGAACGTGAAGGAAAAAATAGACGGGGTCGAGACTGACGTGAACCACCCGCTTGCGCGCGCGTTCGTGCGCGCAATAAAAAAACACAGCCTCGCGCCGAGGTTCGTGAGGAAGAGCGGCTCATCGGACATGAACATAACCGCTGCAGAGGGCGTTCCCACTGTCGCGTACGGGCCAGGGGACAGCAGGCTGGACCACACCGACCACGAGTTCGTTGAAACCGCGGACTATTTGAAATCAATAGAAATTTTGAAAGACGTCCTGAAGGAGATGAAATTCTAGTTCGTAAATAAAAACAGAAATAAAAATAGCCCCGACCGGATCGGAACCGCGAGGGGGACTACGTCCCCCTCCCAGTTTGACGGTCCAATTTTTCGCTACGCGAAAAATGGAGCATTTGTGCGTCCAATTTTTGCCTCGCAAAAATGGACCATTCGCGGCGAGCCGCGAATTGGTAGCACAAATTGCTCCTCCTGACCACATCTGGTCGATGGACTTTCTCCTATCCCAAAAACATTTTCTTTTGGGACATCGAAAGACCTTTTCTTTCCCAAAGAAAAGGGATTTCGTTCGAACCGATGTCACTGGGTCCAGAGCCCAGTATCCTTGACCACTAGACTACGGGGCTATCTATCGTAATGTTACATTAGACGTTAAACATTAATTTATATGCCTCCGTGAGAGGTGTATAAGTTATGTCGGACGGGTATGTAAGCAAGATTGAAAGAATCCTCGACGATAAGAGGCTGGTGAAGGAAAACCGCGCGGCGCTCGCTCGCTTTAACAACGAGAGGAGCGTGAGCAGAGCGGCAGGCACTCGCTGGCTCTGCCTGTTCACTATGAAGCGGCTGGACGAAGCCATACGAAAGCCGTTTAAGAAGATGACTAAGCGCGACCTTGTAGCATATTGGAATCGTCCTGATCGCGCGAGACTAAAATCAAATTGCGAGCGCAAATCCATGAAGACATTTTTTCAATGGTTGTACAAACGCCCAAAAGGTGAGTACCCGAGCATGGTCAAGTGGATGGAGCTCAACAAAAATGGAAGGAAGAAACTACCTGAGGAGATACTGACTCCCGAAGAGGTCAAGGCTCTCATATCTGCGACCAAGCGCACGCGCGACGCTGCCATAGCGCACGTGCTTTATGAGAGCGGTGCGCGAGTCGGAGAGTTATTGGCTCTCAAACTGAAGCATGTGGAATTCGACGAGTATGGCGCGAAACTGATTCTTTCAGGAAAAACAGGAATGCGGAGAGCTCGGCTTATTGACTCAGTCCCACGCCTTTCACAATGGATTAATGAGCACCCTCTCAAAAATAACCCTGAGGCGCCTTTGTTCGTGGGGAAGACCTCAGAAAAAGGAATTAGCTATAGGGGCGTTATTGCGAGGATACTCAAGAGCGCAGCAAGGCGCGCGGGAATAAAGAAACGCATCTATCCCCATCTTTTCAGACATTCTAGAGCAACTTATTTGGCTAAGGATTTCACTGAACAGGAGCTCAAGATAATTTTCGGCTGGACAGGCGGCTCTGAGATGCCCGCTACTTATGTTCATCTTAGTGGTGCGGATGTTGATAAAAAAATATGTGAGAAACAAGGCGTGGTCAAGAAGGACGCGCCCGAAGAGAAGGAAAACAATCTCTTTAAACCGCGAGAGTGCTATCGCTGCGGCACCAAAAATCCCGCCGATGGCAAGACGTGCAGCTCGTGCCATGCGTTACTCGACCCCAAGCTAATCGCGCAGAAGGAGGAAGAAGAAAAGAAACGAATTGATGAGCTCGTGAAAATGCAAACAATCCACGAGATAAAGACGCTGTACGAGGAGAGCCTGCGCGCGGAGATTGAGGCGCTGCGAAAGGAGATAGGCGAGCTCAAGTTGCAGAGAGCTTCTTTTTAGAGATATTCTTAGCGTGAACTATTGCTTTATCTCTGAATTCTCTGACAATACCTGCTAGATGCGGATCCTTCAAAGCAAGACTGATAAAAAATAGTTCTGATAAGAACGTATTTCTGAACATGTCCTCCTCGCCGCGAGTTAGAGTGGATATTTGCCTTATGTTTCCTCTTTTCAATAATTCTATGCAATATGGTACAAAAAACGCTCTGAGAAGTCCTATTTCACCCATATCAAGTTCCTTACCATCAAGAAAATCATTCAAACTATCTTCATAATTACGTCGCCGTATAGATATCATAGATATAATTTCATCAAAATCGTTTTTTGTTTTCTTCCTCCAGCATCCTAGTACTACCTCTCTGCAAAACTCGAAGAAATATGATAGTGTCTCGTTCCATTTCAATTGTTTTAAGAAACTTCTCCATTTTTTCTCACTACTTTTAAAACTAACTATCCTTAGATAGTCTGGAAAGGCGTCTAGAATTCCATTTAGATTATCGAATAATTTTTTAAACTGCTTTTTTTCTTTTTTATCTAGCTCACCAAAATATGGAGGTTTATTTTTATATGCGAGACGATGATTGGAAATTGTTCTATAGATTGGATTTAAATCTGCTGTCAAAAGTTTTTTCGGTTGGCCTACTCCATCAATAATTTTTCTAGTTTCTTTAATAAGTTTCTTCTTTTTGAGATCGCTCGCGTATTGATAAACAGTGGCTTTATTTTTTACTATGACTGGCGTTACTCTACCTGTTATATTTTCAGCGTATTCCTCCCTTCCTACAACTAACAAAAATACAACGCCCTCTCCAGCTACCAAACTTTTTTCTTTTTCAAGTTCAAGCGGATCAAGCATACAATAACCTCGCCAGACCTAATAACCTAGCGATTATCTATATTATTAAAAATAAGAATTTTTAATACTTACCATGTCTCGAAAAATTCGACACATTTTACAAGTCGGTGGAAGTTTAGCGATCGCAGTTCCGAAGGTATGGTTCGATGGGAAAATTTACATAGACCTCGCTGATGAAGACTGGCGCGTTGTGCAAATAGGGCCAGAGGGATGGCGAGTAATGGGTGGTAAAGGAGACAACCCACCGATTCTTTTTAGGCGATATCCACACATGCGGTCTATACGTGTTGGCACTCCTAATCGTGATGCATTCGAACGTTATTTTTCTCTCATCCACGCACCTACTGATGAGGATAAGCTTCTATTTCGCGTCATTACGCCCACATATTTAATTCCAGGAAAGCCGCAACTCATCCAAGTTATTTACGGCGATCAGGGTGGAGGAAAGTCTACAATCGTAAAGCTGATTCGAGCGTTGATAGATCCGAGCGAAACCCTTACATTATCATTACCTTCGGATAGGAGAGAACGAGCTCAACAATTCCAGCACCACTTCGTTTGTGCCTATGACAATTTGCACAGTATTACACAAGCAGAAAGCGATGACATCTGCAGGGCGGTGAGCGGCGACGGTTTCAGTAAGAGGGCACTCTATACAGATGACGACGATTGTATCTTTAGATTTATGCGAGGCTTCATTGTAAACGGAATCAACGTCCCGGGGCAGTCTCCAGATTTTCTCGACCGCGCCATAATGACTCGTGTAAGTCGAATCTCTGAAGAGGAACGTCGAGATGAAGATGATATTTGGGCGACAGCTAACGAACTAATTCCTGACGCTTTTGCATATGTTTGCGAGACACTTTCAAGGGCTATGAAAATCAAACCCACCTTAAAAATTTCCAGATTGCCCAGAATGGCCGACTTCGCACTCTGGGGAGAAGCAGTCTCGCGCGCCCTCGGATATCCTGATTTGGCGTGGATGCGCGCATACTGGGCGCGTCTTGATATGCAAAACGAAATAGCGATAGAGGGAGATGTAGTTGGTGCGTTACTTCAGGAATTAGCGAAGCGGAGAAATGGAGAATGGTGTGGAAGTGCTACAGAACTTCTCAACGAACTAATCCTTATCGCTCCTGATTTGAAGATAGACACACGTGCGAAGTATTTCCCCAAAGCACCTCACGCACTTATGCGCAGGGTTAATATCCTGAAAACAAACCTCGAAAATGTAGGTTGTGGAGTAGTTGTGTTGCAGCACCCCATAACCAGAGTTAGGCAACTCCATATTCATCTGCAAAAAGCGTTCGGAGCGTTCGAGCGTTCGTTTTCGACAGAGGAGTTAGCGAATGCTATTCCCAAGTCGAACGCTATTAGCATTCGAAACCAGAAAGACGCGAACGCTATCCCAAGCGCAGCGAACGGTATTTCGAACGCTATTTCTACGGATACCGTTCAGGGCAATTCCACGTCGGAGAAAGAGCTCAAAAATACTGAACCGAGCGCTTCGAACGCTATTCTACGGAAGATTGTAGGGAAGCAAAAACCCAGAGCGGAAGCTGGAGGTACTGGAAAATGACCTGCAGTTCGCAGTTTTCGCGCGCGAAATATACCCTTCGCGCTCAAAACTCATCATGCTTGGTGAATAGGTGGTAGCAAACACACGTTAAACGTGCATTGAAGAGGTGATTTGAGTGGATGAGAAAAAAGTAAACATTATTTTGGAGCCAACGCGGAGGGAGATTCTT
>JBFMAP010000003.1:0-24585 GCA_040755655.1 Microcaldota archaeon | reverse complement strand
TTGCGCCGAGAGCTGAAGGGACGCTCGCGCCGCCCTTAATCTGCCTGCGCGCGAGCTCGAACTCGCCAGAGAGCGAGCCGTAGCCCGCGCCTGCTATTGATGAGATTATTTTCTCAATGTGAACGCCCTTCTGCATCGAGGCAGCGTGGAACAGCGCATCGGGCAGATACCGCTCAATTTCGCGCGTCCTTCTCTCGAGCCTGTACGAGACATAGGCGTACGCCAGCACAGGCGACAAAAGCAAAACGAGAGACAGCGGAATTGCCAGCATCTGGTTGGCGCGCAGGAGGAAAAAAACAAAAATCGCGAGGAGGACGGAGATTGCGAGCAAGCGGACTAGAATCGTTTTCATGGTTTGTTTTATCCCCATTGCGCGGAGTTCTTCATCCAGCGCGCGGAGCTCTTCGGGAGAGAGGAATTTCGATTTCTGCGTGCGAAGCGCGCGCGGGGTGCGCGAGCGCAGGTAGAGGATTATCAAGAGGTTGAAAAGCGGGAAAACGAGGAGGTAAACAAGCCATATCCCGGATGGCGAAAGCGGGGCGCGCATGAATGAGGAGCTGACCACGAGATAAACTTCAAACATCGCGGGAAATATGCAGGAGACCGCGATGAGAAGGAGGCCGAAGAACGCGGATTTCGCTGAGAACTCGCGGGCGCGGGCGCGCTGGAGGTCCATCATCTCATCCGCCAACTTCTTTATCGGCTCGCCCTTCGTGCCCTGCTCGTAAGCGATTAGGAGTTGCGAGAGCGCGCGGCGGAACATCGTTGATTCCACGCGGGCGCCGAGCGCGCGCAGCGCGTCCGGAACCCCCCTTCCGCTCCTCCTGATTTCGCGCAGGGTCTTCCTCAACTCGAGCGAGAGCGCGCCGTAATTCGAGTCCGCGGCGTGCTCGAGCGCATGCTCGAAAGGGGTGTTCATGTTTAGTTCGACTCCGATCGAGCGGAGCGCGATTGGAAGCTCGGATTCGATTTCGTCGGCAATGCGGCGCGCGCGCATCCTCGGATAGTTTTTTACGAGGAAAAACGAAACGGCGAATGAGGAGAAAAACAGGAACAGGGACAATGGGACTGTGATGAATAGAGATGAAAAAATGAAAATTAAAGACGAGACGAGCAACGAGACGCCGAGCGCAAAGGAGAGATATCTTCTTGGCGCTATCTCGTCCATGTTCGCGCTCTTAAGTTCGCCCTCAATTTTCCTTGCATCTGTTTCTGTGAAAACAGCGTCGAAGAAAGAGAAAAGGTCCGCGGTATCCTGAAGGATGCCCGCGCTCATCCGCGCACCCCGTGCGTAAATTTCTTTTTGTATTTTTCATCCGAGGAGAATTTCTGGAGCGCACCCACTGTTTCGAAAAATCCGAACTTTTTCGCGCATAGGTGTTTCAGGAAATTTTCCCTTGTCCCGAGTTCGCGCTCAAACTCGCTCTCGCTTATCCCGAAGTTGCGCGAGACGCGCTCAACAATTTTTGAATCCGAGTTTCTTCGCTCGAGCCTGTCGGTTTTGAAGTCGTATTCGAAAATAACGTTTGCTTTTGGAAGGGCGTCGCCGTTCGGAATAAGTTCGCAAATCTCAGTGGCGCGCCTGAGCTCAGCGCTCGCGCATGTTTTCGGGTTGTACCGGAGCATCCTCCTCTGAACGACGATTATGTCGAGCGAGCCTATGTCCATCTGGAGCACGCCGAGCGAGCGGAGGCGCGCGAGCGTCTCGTGAGCGGACTGCGCGTGGAATGTGGCGTATGAGCCGCGCGCCTGCCCGCTCAGAATAGTCTCGAAGAGCGCGCCCACCTCCTCCGCGGTCCGCACCTCTCCGACAATCACGCGGTCGGGTCTCATCCTCAGGCTGTCGGCGACTAGTTCGCCCATCGGAATTCCAATCTCCCTGTTCGCGAGAAGTTTCACAACATGCTCGTGCGGGATGTTTATCTCGGGCGTTTCCTCTGTGATGAGGATGCGCTCGCCGAGCGGAACGAATGAGAAGAGCGCGTTCAGCGTGCTCGTCTTCCCGCACGAGGTGTTCCCGCTTATGAGCGCGGAGATGTCGGATTGGAAAAGCATCCACAGGAACGCGAGAGACTCGCTCGTGAATGTCTTCAGGTTGATAAGGTCAACAACGGAAATCGGGTTGCGCCTGAATTTTCTTATCGTGAGTTCGAGGTTCGAGATCGGAGGGATTGAGGCGTGCATGCGCGAGCCGTCAGGAAGGACCGCGTTCAGCCTCGGGGTCTGGAAAGTAATCCTTCTGCCGAGCGGGCGCGCCATCTTGTTTATTGTATTCACGAGTGTTTCATCGCGCGTGAAGGCCGCGTTCGTGGTGAGCCAGCCGTCGCGCCTGTGATAGACGTATATCGGCTTGTTGATGCCCACGACCGCGATCTCCTCGAGCTCGTCGTCCGCGAGCAGGCTGTCGAGAACCCCGTAGCCATATATGTTCATGAGCGCGATTTCCGAGAGGTAAGCGAACTGGGATTTCTCCATCAGGATATTTTCGCGCGCGCAGTAGGATTTTATAAGCCAGTCTATCTTCCTTTTCACGAACTCCCTGTCATCGCTTATCTCCTCCTTTTTAGAAATCTCCCTGAACTCGTCCGTTATCCTCGCGATCAGTTTTTCCTCGTCCGCGCTCAGCTGCGGAATATTTATTTTGTATTTCGAACTGGAGTCGGAGAGAACGCACCAGCCTAGCGCGTCGCGCGCGTCTTCAAAAACTGTGAGCGCGTCCTCGGGGCAGCGGCCGACGCACTCAGGCTCGCCGCCGCACAGGTCGCACTTCAGCGCGAGGCCTTTTTTGAAAATTAGCGCCTCGTACGGGCACTCGCACAATCCGCAGCCGTCGCATATTTTCTCATCAACGGCGAGCAGGCCGTTTCCAATTTCAACTATCGCGTTTTTGGGGCAGGTGTTCTTGCACAGCGCGCTCTGGGGCGGACAGTGCCTGCAGAGAAGAATCTTCCGCGAGTTCGGGTGTTTCGGGCAGTGGGAGACGCAGGCTCCGCAGTCAGTGCATTTCGAGACGTCGAGTTTCAGCCTCATGACGACACCATCAACTATCTGCTACCACTCCAGCCTGTCGCCAATCTTCAGTTTTTTCGCGCGCGCCTCCCCTGCCCCCATCTCGAGAAGGAATTTCGAGCGCGCGAGCGGAACAACGAGGGGCGTGAAAGGAGGAATGCGCTCGCGGATGTCCACTATCCTCTTGCGCGCGTCCAAAAAAACCGCATCGAAAGGGAAAAACATGAAGAGGGAATGGATTGAGGCGCGGGAGCGCGACTCGCTTTTGAAAATGAAGAGAAGGGGCTTGCTTATTTTTTTTCTGAACGTCAGCCCGCGGAGTTTAGCAAGAAAACTGTCTGCAATCTCGAACTTCTCGGCGACGATCGAGCCCGTCGTCCGATTGCGAATCAACGGCCAAACCTCCTTTTCCTCGTCTCGAACTCCTTGAGCGCGAGTGCCATGTCCTTTTTCTCGAAATCAGGCCAGAGTTTCTCGGAGAAGTAGAGTTCGCTGTAAGCGCTCTGCCAGGGCATCAGGCCGGAGAGCCTCTGCTCGCCGGAGGTGCGGATTATCAGGTCAGGGTCAGGAAGCCCGTGCGTGTAGAGGTAGTTTGGAAAAACCGTCTCGTCGACCGAGGTTATCGCGCCTGAGTTGTAGTCGCGGATGATTGCGTTGCACGCGTCGACTATCTCGCGCTGCCCGCCGTACCCGAGAAGTATGTTGAGGTTGTACTCCCTGTATTCCCGCGTGGCGCGCTCCAACTCCCTGAAACCGCTCTGTATCTTCTCCGGAAAAGAATCAACGCGGCCGATTATGCGAACGCGGATTTTGTTGCGGTGGAACTCGTCGCTCCGCAGGGCCTCCCTGAGTTTGGACTCGAAAAGGGCGAGGAGGGAGCGGACCTCCCTCGAGTCGCGGTTGAAGTTTTCCGTGGAGAAGCCCCACATCGTGAGCATGCGGATGTTGAAGTCCTTGCACCACGCTATCGCGTCGCTCGCGCGCTGTATCCCCGCCTTGTAGCCCTCAATGAGGCTCTTGCGGTGCAGTTTCGCCCAGCGACGATTGCCGTCGGGTATTATAGCAAGGTGGCTTGGCTTCATGAGCATCACTTCATCCATCATCTATATTCTAGTGAATATATTAAAAATATTTGCTCCTAGCGCGCGCCCGAAGGGAATCGCGCTCTCCATCAGCGTAGGCCGGTCCATATCCCCGTGCCTGACGAGGAATTTTTCTATGTGAAGTTTCTTCGCGAGCGCGAAATATTTTTCAAGCCGAGAGTCATCAAGCGAGTTCAGGAACACGCGAATGCGGTGGTGGAGCTCAAGGTCGCGCCCGTAATTTTTTCTCCACGCTCGCTCGTACTCGGTGGGTTTTGTTTTGCCCTCGAGACTTTCTGCGGCGATTCTGCCTGCGAGGCGCGCGCACAGCCCGCCGAACACGACGCCACCGCCTGTGGTAGCCTTTACCTGCCCAGCGGCGTCGCCCACCAGCAAGACTTTTCCTTTCGCTGTTTTCTTTCTCACGCGCACAGGGATGGCGCCTGCGAGAGAGGAGACTCCCTTTGCGTCCTCAAGAACGCGCGAGACCTGCGGAAGAGAAAGGAGTTTTTCAAAATGCGTGCGCAGGAGAGAAGGCGCGTTTACGCCGACTCCCACGCGCGCGCTCTCCCCGCTGGTTGGAATGACCCACCCGAACAAGCCGGGCGCGAGTCTGTTTGAGAGAAAAACCTGCACGAGCCTCGGGTCATCCACGCGCGCGTTCTCGTAATCAATCTGGTAGCAGTAAATGTATTCCGTTATTTTTGGGAACCCGAACCAGCGCGCCACAGAGGAATTCGCGCCGTCCGCGCCTATGACTATTTTCGCGCTGAGCGCGTCCTCCTTTCCAGCCCGCTTTTTGAGAATGATTTTCGCGCCGCTTCTCTCCGCCTCGTCGGCACATATCTGGTCGAATTTCGTCCGGTTGATTACGAACGCTTTTGCCTCACGCGCGCGGACGAGGAGCGTATTCCCGTTGGGCGAATGGAACATCGCACCGCGTATTTCCTGCTCCACCGCGCGCCTGTAGTTTATTTTGAGGGAGTCCAGGCCTGTTTTCGAGACAAGGCCAGAGCACTGCACGGGCATCCCTACGCGCGCGTGCTCCTCGTAAATCCTCACGCCGCGCCCGAGGCGCGCGATTTCGCCAGCGGCGATGCTGCCGCAGGGGCCACCGCCGACAACAAGAACAAAATCGCGCATGATAACCACAGGCAACTCAATCGACTCTCAGTCTTTTATATTTTTGTGGTATATTATTATTTGATAGTATGATTCTCGACCTTCATGTGCACACCCATCACTCCGCGGATTCCGCGATAAAGCCGCGCGAGCTCATCGAAGAGGCGAAAAGGAGGGGGCTTGGCGGTTTCGCGGTCACGGACCACAACAGATTCGCTGGCGCGCTCGAGGCGAAAAAACTCGCGAGGGATTTGAAATCTGATCTCGTTGTAATACCGGGCGAGGAGGTGCTCACAGAGAGGGGCGAGGTGCTCGCGTATTTCATCGGCGAGGAGATAGAGCCCGGGAGATTTGAGGACGTAATGGACGACATCGCGCGGCAGGGGGGGGTCGCCGCGCTCCCGCACCCGTTCGACAGGCTCAGGAGGCGTTTTGATTTCAGGGGCTGCAGAAGGGTGGATGAGATCGCCGCAGTGGAGACGTTCAACGCGAGGGTCGTTTTCCGGGAGGACAACGAGCGCGCGGAAAAGTTCGCGGAAAAAAACGAGAAGACGAAAATAGGCGGGAGCGACGCGCACTTCATCTTCGAATTCGGGAACGGAAAAACCGAGACGAAGGCGAGCGATGAGGAGGGATTGAGGAAGGCGATAAAGGAGCGCGCCACGAAGGCGGTCGGAAAGAATACGAGTTTGTTTGTGCACGGGGTCACGAAATTTTTGAAAATTGCGAGGAAGATTAAAAAGTGATTCCATGAAGCGCGCGCGCGTTGCTGTACTAGAAACAAAACCTGAGAGCGTGCTCCGCGACTACGAGAGGCTGCTTGCGCTGGCCGGGTTCAGGAGGATATTTCCGAAAGACAAGGAAGTCATACTGAAACTAAACCTCTCGTGGACGCTTTACTTCCCAGCGTGCTCCACGCAACCCTGGCAGCTCGAGGGGGTGCTGCGCGCGATGAGGAGATGGGGCTACAAAAAAATAACAGCGGTGGAAAACGAGACGGTCGTCACGAACGCGAGAAAGGGGGCGGAACTGAACAAGTGGATGCCAATTTTGGAAAGGTATGGTGTGGATTTTGTGCCGTTGAACGAGGCCGAGTGGGTCCCCTACGCGCCGAAACACGAACTGCTCGTGCTCGATTCCAAGGTTTTTCCGGATGGGTTTGAGGTCCCGAAAATGCTGCTTGGAAAGAACATAGTACATCTGCCGACGCAGAAGACCCACGGGCACACCGTGATAACAGGCGCGATGAAGAACGCGTTCGGGGGCCTGCTGCGCAGGAGGAGGCACCACTCGCATAAACACATCCACGAGGTTTTGGTTGACCTGCTCACGATTCAAAAGGAGATGCACCCGCACATCTTCGCTGTGATGGACGGCACGGTTTGCGGGGACGGGGCAGGGCCAAGGACGATGACGCCCAGGATTGGAAACCGCATTCTCGCGTCAGAGGACCAGGTCGCGATAGACGCCGTGAGCGCGAAGATGATGGGTTTCGAGCCGATGGAAATACCGTTCATAAGAATCGCGCATGAGAGGGGGTTGGGCATCGGCGACATTTCGCAAATCAGCGTGGTTGGGGATGACATAAGAAACGTGAACTACGGTTTCCGCGTGGGCGAGAGCGTGGTCGTTTTTGGTGATAAGCTTTTCAGGAAGGGCGCGCTCAGTTTTGTCGAGCCGGTTCTGTTCAGGACGCCGCTGTTCGGGCTGTGCGTGCTGGGCTCAGCGGTTTACCACGACTGGATTTGGTATCCTACGGTAGGAAAACAGAGGATAAAGCGATTCGCAAAAACAGAGTGGGGGAAATTGTTTGAGAGGCTATAGCAAGTTTTTATTACTTTCCCGTCAAACTAATACGATTCAAATCCCAGCAATCGAATACCGGGCTTGCTGATGAGTTTATGGGCTTTGCTGAGTTCATAGTTGCAGGGATACCGATTTTCCTCTCCGCGTTCGTGCCAGGCGTCTTGGTAGCGCTCGCGCTCCTGAGAAAAACGAAACTTTCGCTCGCCGAAATCGTTTTTTTCGGCTTCATACTCGGGCTCGTTTTCCCGCCGCTGCTTTCCCTCCTCGAGTCCCTGTTCGGAATAGGGTATTCGTTCGAGCTTGCGCTTTTCAACGTCATTTTGGTGAGCGGGGCAGGGTTCGCGCTGTGCGTGGTTGAGGACGCGTTCCCGAAATCGATATCGTTCAGTTGGAAGCGGGACTACGTCTGGCTCCTGCTCGGCGCGGTGGTGTTTTTCGCGTTCTGGATTCGGGTGCAGAGCATAGGGCCTATTTTCTACGAGTTCGACCCGTATTTCTACATGTACGCGACCCAGTACGTGCTGACCGAGGGAATGGTGCCGGAGTGGGACTACACCGCGTGGTATCCTTACGGCTGGACACACCGCGGCCCGCCGCTCACCAATTACCTGACCGCGAGCTGGTACTCCATATACACGAGCGGCGGAGCGTATGACAACTACCTGCTCTCCACCATAGCAGGGATTTACCCGCCCGTCGTGGGCGCGCTCACGTGCTTCCTCATCTTCGTCCTGGTGTCAGAGGGCTACGGTAGAAGATTCGGGATTGCCGCTGCGCTTTTCACTGCGGTCGTGCCGAACCTCATAATGAAATTCGCAGCAGGCGAGCAGGAGCTGCAGCCCTGGGGCATTTTCTCCTCGTTCTTTTTCTTCGCGGCGTACGCACTCGCGGTCAACCGGGCGGACAGGAGGCTGGCAATACTCGCGGGCATAGCGTACGCGAGTGTGATTCTTGGCTCCACTTACGCCGTGGTTGCGTCCCTTGTGATGGCAGGGTATGTCGGCCTGCAGTCAATAATGGATTTTTTACGCGGGAGGGATATGCGCTCGCTTTTCGAGGTTAGCGGAGTTGTGCTCCTGTGCGGTGTTGCGGCGTCGATACCGCTGATGCTCTACGCCGGAGGGGGCAACCTTTCAGTGCCCACGCATATCCAGATAGTTCTTTTTGCCCTGGTATTCTGCGCGGTTCTGTGGCAGAATGAAAAAATAATCAAAAAAATATTGGAAACCGGCTCCGCGCTGAAAATCGCGCAGCCGGGCCAGACGTACAAAACAGACAATCTCGAAAACAGGATAAACGCGCTGGTCGCGCTGGGGATACTGGGGCTGGCTTTCGTTTTTGTCACCCCGCTGGGGGGCGAGATTCTGAACTACGTGGTGTACGCAGTCGGTTTTGCAAAGCCGACTGCTGCCCTGTACCAGACCGTCGCAGAGGAGGCGCCGACCGGCGGCGCGTTCCAGAGTTCTCTCGGCTATCTCGGCTGGCAGATAAAGGAGATTGAGCAGAACGCGGTGTATGTCGTGCTGGCGCTTGCCTTAGTACTGATTGCGATGCGCGCCGCGCTTGAGGCAGAGTCGCGGCTTGAACTTTTCTTCCTAGTGATGATTTTCCCTGTGGCGTACATCGGAATCAACAAAAGCAAGTACATGCTGCAACTCGGGTATATGGCTCTCGTAGCCCTGTGCGTTGCAGGCGGGATTGCGAACAGGCTGGTTGCTGGAATGTTGAAGGATGACGCGCTGAAGGCAAGGGTCGGCTGGGCGATTTTCGGGATTATTATTTTTATAGCGGCCGAGCAGGCGTACGTGGTCGCATCAGATGTGGTGCCTGTCGCGCTCGACCCGTCGTACGCTGTCTTGAATCCCGCGGACGCGAGGTTCGGGTACTGGATAGACTGCGCGAAAATTGCCGCGGACGCGAGCCGCGGAAGGAGCAGGCCGCTGGCAGGATACCTGTACTGCTCGCGGATACCTGACTACTGGCTGGAGCCGATGGAATGGATAAGGGAAAACGTGGGCGATGAGGAGCGCGTGATATCCTGGTGGGACTACGGGCACTGGATAAACTTCTTCGGCCAGAAAAACTGCGTGACCAGAAACGAGCATGCGAACGTGAGCATGGACCTCGAGGTGGCGGACGTGTTCGTGTACGGGAACGCGAGCGAACTCAGGGAGTACATGCTGAGGCACAAGGCGAAGTACGCCCTTTTTGACGTGGACCTCATAAGCAAATGGGGCGCGCTCGTGTATCTCGCCTGCTTCGAGAACAACGAAACGACGTTCGAGAACGGCCCTGGCAGGTCTGCGTGCGACGCGAGCCATTATTTCGAGCACGTGTACGTCCCTGTGAAACCCGACATCTCGGAATACTGCGCGGTGGAGGCCCCTGTGCAGTTCGTCAGGGGTTATTCGAGCTTCGGCATGCAGTACTGCATCGCCGACACCGGCCAGCAGAAAATCATGTTCTACGCGGAAAACCTGACCTCAACGAGCGGGAGGCAGAACCGAGGGGTGCTGCTTAACGCCGGCAGGGTTACGAACGCGCAGGGCAGGCTGCTCGATGACTACATAGTGATGTACGACAAGGACGACCCTGCCAGTTGGGCGGACAGAAAAGGGAAGGGGTACGACTCGACGTTCTATCAGGGATTCTTCCTTGGAAAACTTGACGGGTTCGAGCAGGTGTATCCAGAAAACGAGGTGAAGGGGCCGGCTTTGCCAGTGAGGATATTCAAGATAATCGAGTAGCAGCGGCTGCTGTCTGCTGGCCGCTATCCGCCTTTTGTTTTCGCGTTTTCTAGAACTTCGCTTATCAGGTCCAAGTCCGATTCGCTCACCGAGGGGTGGATTGGCAGGGAAACGACCTCGTTCGCGAGTTTTTCTGATATTGGCAGGGAGTCCTTGTAACCGAGTTGAACGTAAAGGGGCTGCTTATGTATCGGCACCGGGTAGTGCACGCCTGTCCCGACGCCTTTTTCGTTCAGCAGTTTTATCAGGTCGTCGCGCGAGATCCCGAACTCCTCCTTTACGACCCGTATCGTGAACTGGTGGAACACGTGTTTCCTGCCTGGTTGTGCTTTCGGCAGAACGAGTCCGCCAATCCCTGACAATTTTTTTGTGAGATATTCGGCGTTCCGTATCCGTCTCGCGTTGAACTGCTCGATTTTTTTCAACTGCTCCACTCCGATTGCGGCGCACATAGAGGTCATCCGAAAATTGAAGCCGAGCACCTCGTGCAGGTATTTTTTCCTCGAGCCGTGGTCGCGCAGCATCCTCGCTTTTTCCGCGAACTCGTCGTTGTTGGTGGTTATCATCCCGCCCTCGCCGGTCGTCATGTTTTTAGTCGGATAGAAGGAGAACACTGCGGCATCGCCGATGCTCCCGGCTTTTTTGCCCTTGTATTCGGCGCCGTGCGCCTGGCACGCGTCCTCCAGAACCAGCAGGCCCTTATCGCGCGCAATCTCGTTTATCTCGTCCATGTCCGCCGGCAGGCCGTAGAGGTGAATGGGGATTACCGCCCGGGTTTTTTTCGTTATTTTTTTCCTTATCTCGCCTGGGTCGATGTTGAAATCCTCCTCGCGCACGTCGGCAAAAACCGGCTTCGCCCCGCAGTACAGGACGCTGTTCGCGCTCGCGATGAACGAGAACGGGGAGGTGATGACCTCGTCGCCGTTTTTTATCCCCATCGCCAGCAGGGCTGCGTGGAGCGCGGCCGTGCCAGAGGATGTCGCTATCGCATGACTCACGCCTATGTACTGCGCGAACGCGTCCTCGAACTCCCTCACCTTCGGCCCCTGCGCGAGGATTCCTGATTTCAAAACCTCGCGCACCGCCGCCATCTCCTCCTCGCCCATGAGCGGCTTTGCGATTGGTATCATCTTTGGCCTCTATAACTTTTGAAAAACCCGCGCCGGAATTTTCACCTCGAACGCGCAGTTCCCGCATTTCAAACTCACAATGCCGCGCGCTTTTTTTCCTTTTCCTTTCAGCCGCGCCCCGCACCTGCACACGAACCCGTGAAGTTTTGCTGGATTGCCGAACACAAGGCAGTGGGCAGGAACGTCATCCGCGACGACAGAGCCGGCGCCGACCATCGCGTACTCGCCAATCTCGACGCCGCACACGACGGTGGAATTTGCGCCGAGCGACGCGCCCCTGCGAACTACGGTGCTTATTATTTTCCAGTCCTTGCTGAAGGAGCGCGGGCGCAGGTCGTTTGTGAAGCAAACGTGCGGCCCGACAAATGCATCGCTCTCAATCCTGACGCCCTGATAGACGCACGCGTAGTTCTGGAGCTTCACGTTGTCGCCTATCTCGACTCCAACGTCGATGTAAACGCCCTTCCCTATGTTGCAGTTTTTTCCTACGCGGGCCGTTTCCCTTACCTGCGACTGGTGCCAGATGCGGGTCCCCTCGCCTACGGAGGCGCCATCAGACACCTCTGCTGTCCTGTGCACGAAAACGTTTTTGCTAGGCATGCTATCACAACCACTAGTTTCTTATTTAAAATTAATGTTTTAAATAGTATTCGCAAACTTGAAAAGTGGTTTTATGGGCTCGGGCTCGTTAGAAGGAAAAAGGGTGCTGATAACCGGCGGCGGCGGGAACCTCGGCTCGCACATATGCGAGAGGCTTATGGGCGAAAATGCCAAGCTGAGCGTTATGGAAAGAAGGAGCCATTCAGAGAACAAACTCGTAAACCTGAAGAAATGCAAGGACGTGTCCATTTTCTGGGGGGACATAAGGAACACGCGGGACTGCCACCAGGCGCTGAAAGAACAGGACATCGTTATTCACGCGGCAGCGATGGGGCACGTCCCTTACAGCGTCCAGTACCCGCGCGAGGTCTGGGAGACGAACGTTGACGGCACGCTCAACATCCTAGAGGCAGCGCGCGCAGGCGGCGTGGAGAAACTCGTTTACATAAACTCCTCGGAGGCTTACGGGACAGCGAAAAGCATCCCGATAACAGAGGAGCACGGGTTCTACCCGCGCTCTCCTTACGGCGCGAGCAAGGGCGCGGGCGAACTGCTCGCGCACTCGTACCATGTTTCTTACGGGATTAAATTCACGGCCGTGAGGCTGTTCAACCTGTTCGGCCCGAGACCGCTCATGTACGCGGTCATACCGAAATTCATACTCCTCGCGCTTGAGAACAGGCCCCTACCTGTCAGCGGGAGCGGGAAGCAGAAGAGGGATTACATATACGTGGAGGACGCCGCGGACGCGGTCGCGCTGGTTGCAGGAAGCGACAAACTGAACGGGGAGGCTGTCAACATCGCGTCTGGCGAGCCGAGAAAAATCATCGACATAGCGAAAATGATAATAGAGATTACGGGCTCGAAGAGCAGGATAGAGCACGGGCCCGCAAGGCCTGGCGAGGTCCCTGTGCTGCACGCGGACGTATCGAAGGCGAAGCGCGCGCTCGGCTGGGAGCCGAGGCACAGTTTCGAGGACGGGATCAGGAAAACCGTCGAGTGGTGCGTTGAGAACAGGGAGTTTCTCCAGCCGATGCAGGTGAGCAAATCATTGTGAGATGCACATGCGCGGGGCGCAAATTGCGCGTGAGGAGGGTGAGTTGGTGAGGATTGGGGTTGCCGGCATTGGGAACATGGGCTCGAACCACTTGCGCGTATTGTCAATGATGAAGGACGCGGAGCTCGCTGCGGTATGCGACGCGAAGCCAGAGCTGGAGGGGCTCGCAAGGAAATACGGCGCGCGCTTCTACAAAACTCTCGCGAAGATGCTCGCGCGCGAGAGGCTGGACGCAGTGGACATATGCCTGCCCACTATGCTCCACGAGAGCGCGGCGCTCGAGGCGCTTGCGGCGGGAAAGAATGTTTTCGTGGAGAAGCCGATTGCGCACACCCTTGAGGCTGCGAGACGAGTAACGGCCGCGGCAGAGAAGAGCGGGCTCACGCTGATGGTCGGGCACGTGGAGCGCTTCAATCAGGCGGTCCGGACATTGAAGGAAGCCCTCGCTGGAGAAAGGATCGTGTCAATTTCTTTCACGCGCGTTGGGCCTGTCCCTCCGCAGACAAGGGACGTCGGCGTGGTTCTCGACATAGGCATCCACGATATAGACCTCGCGAGGTACATAAGCGGCAGGGAGATAAGGAAAGTTTTCTGCACGACTTCAGGGGACCGCGCGCTTGAGGACTGCGCGGAGATTCTCATGGTTCTCGACGACGGGATAAGCGCGCAGCTCAGTCTCAACTGGCTCACGCCTTTCAAGGTCAGGACGATAGAGGCGATAACGCGCGCAAAGGCTTACAGCGCCGACCTGATGAGGAACGAGGTTCGCGCTTACGGGAACTTCAGGCAGGAGCGCACCCCGTCCTATTCCACGGACATGCTGCCTCTCAGATACACAGAGCCGCTTTTCGCAGAGCTGCTTCACTTCACCGAGTGCGTGAGGAGCGGGAAGAAGCCGCTTGTCAACGGAAGGGAGGCGACCGCCGCGCTCAGGGTCGCGTTCGCAGCGCTCAAGTCCGCCGGCTCAGGGAAACTCGTCGAAATCGGGCGTGGTGCGGATTGATACTCACGGTTCTTGGGACGCGGCCTGAGATAATAAAGATGTCCCTTCTCATCCCGATGCTCGATTCGGAGTTCGAGCACGAGTTCATGTTCACCACGCAGCACTACTCGCGAGAGATGGTGGACGTATTCTTCGAGGAGTTCAAACTCAGGAAGCCGGACTACTACCTTAATGTGAGGTCTTCGAATCACGCGTTGCTGAGGCGCACGATAAAGGCGAGCCTGGAAAAAATAAAACCAGATTACGTGCTCGTGTACGGTGACGTGAACACCACGCTCGCAGGCGCGCTCGCCGCGAAAGATGTGGGCAGCAAGGTGATTCACGTGGAGGCAGGCGCGCGCAGCTTCGACGAACGGATGCCTGAGGAGAGGAACAGGGTCGAGACCGACAAGGCGAGCGAGGTTCTCTTTGCCATAAGCGAACTAACGAGAAGGCATCTCGCGCGCGAGGGAATCACGAGAAACGTCTTCGTCGTCGGGCTCACCTCTGTGGACGTGTGCCTCAGGAACAGGGCGCGCGCCCTGAAAACGAAAATACTGGGCGAGCTCGGGGTGCGAAAAGGGGAGTACACACTTCTCACGGCGCACAGGCAGGAGAACGTGGACAACGTGAGGACTCTTGCGAAAATAGCTGGCGCGTTCGACGGCGTCGGGAACGTTGTGTTTCCAATTCACCCGCGCACGAGCAAGAGGCTGAAGGAGAACGGCCTCGGCCTGCCATCGAACATCATACATACGCCCCCGCTCGGCTACCTTGATTTTCTCAATCTTCTCGCGAACGCGCGCGTGCTCGCGAGCGACTCCGGCGGCGCGATTCAGGAGGCGATAACGCTGAAAACCCCGTGTTTGAGCATACGCGATTCGACCGAACTCTGGGAGAGCATCATAGCAGGGAACAACATACTCGCTGGAACAGAGCCGATGCTGATAAAATATTACATCAAGATGCTGCGCGAGTCAGACCTCGCGGAAAGGATGAGGGCCGCGCCGAACCCGTACGGGGACGGGAGGGCTTCCGAGAAAATAATAAGGCATCTGGAGGAACTCGGACTCGGCTGAGCGCGGATTGGGCGTGGGTACGTGGTGATTTTTTGGACAGTATGCGAATCGTCTGCCTATCAAGGTATTTTTTTCCAATGGAGAGGGGGAGGACCGTCGCGCGCGGGCATGGCGTGGACATACGCCTGCACGAGCTTTTCAAAAACCTGTGCGCGTTCGGGCACGAGGTGCACCTCGTAACTCCATCGATGACGCCTTATAGAAGATGGATGGGCGCGGACAGCTTGGGCAGCTCGCACACAGTTTTCGACGGGATAAACATCCACCGCGTGCGCACGCTCGCGCCTGAGTTCAGCCTCACGCGCCTTCCTTCTTTATTTCGATTCGCGCGCTCCCTCTCGCTCAGTACTGGAAAATGCGACGCGCTCATGGGCGAGTTCCACCCGTTCCACACCGTGGGGCTCGAGTGCGCGCTGCTGAAAAAAATTAGAAATCTCCCTCTAGTGATGGATATACCAGATATAACTGTGGACGAGGAGACCACGCCGCTCTCGCGCCCGTTCTACAAACTCAACGAGAATCTTGTTTTCAACACGAGCGACGCGCTCAGCGTTGTGAGCGAGGGCGTGAGGAAATACGCGCAGGGGATGGTGAGGGACGAGGACAAGAGAAAACGGGTCGAGGTGATACCAAACGGCGTTGATGTGAAATTCATCAAATCCGCGCCGTGCGAGGACGTGAAGAAAAAGTTTGGGCTGGATGGCAAATTCGTGGTCGGGTTCGTTGGCTCGCTCACCCCGCAGCACGGCATTGAATACCTGATCCGCGCCGCGCCGAGCATAATCGCGCGCGCGAAAAACGCGAAAATTTTTATTGTCGGCGGGGGGAGGATGGAGCAGGAGTTGAGAAGGCTTTGCTCCTCGCTGGGGATTCAGGAGAGCGTGGTGTTCGCGGGTATCGTGCCGCGCGCGGAAATATCAGAATATCTTTCTGCGATGGACGTGTGCGTCGCGCCGTTTCCAAGGGGTTTCGTGTTCAGCATAAACCATCCGCTCAAACTCTCGGAATACCTCGCCGCCGGGAAGCCGCTGGTGGTGTGCGGCGAGAACGTCTCGCGCATAGCGAGGGAGGCAGGGGCGGGATTGGGCGCAGAGCAGGAGAGCCCCTTATCCATCGCAGACGCGGTGGTGAAACTGGCTGAGGATGGAAAAATGAGAAGAAGGATGGGCGCGAGCGGGAGGAAATACGCGGTGAAAAAACTTGAGTGGCGCGTGCTCGCGAGAAAATTAGAGGGAGTGCTGAGGCGAACAGTTCAGGAGGCCGCGGAATGAGAACAATAGCGCTTACCTTTTCGTTTGACTCGTCGGTTAAGGAGGTCGAGGCAAAGGGCAATCTTTCCGCGATGAGCGAGAGAATCGGCGCGTACGGCAAAAAAAAGTTCGGCGGCGTGCTTCTGGTAACGCAGGACACGAAAAATTACTCGCACGTGTTCGCCGGTGTTGCGCGTGTCACCCATGTTCCATCCGCGCTTCTCGAGACGAAATTCCTGAAGCAACTTTCCTACCTGCTCCTCGGCGCGTGGAACCTCATCGCAAAAAGGGACAGTTACGGCATCGTGCGCGCCTTCGGGACGGCGTGCCCGCACGCAGCAATAGCTCGCGTGATAACTGGAAAGCCGCTCGTCGTCTCGTATCACTATGACTGGTCGCTCCAGACTGGAATGAGGAGGGGCGCGGTTGCGGGAGAGATCGCCGGACTCCTCGAGAGGTTCGTGCTCCGCTCCGCGGACTTGGTGGTAGCGCTCACCCCGGCGCTCGAGGAAAAGGCGAAAAAAATCGGCGCGAAAAAAATTGTCGTGATACCTAATTTCGTGGATACGAACGAGTTCAGGCCAGGCTTGCCGCATGCGGACATCGAGAGAAAATACGGCCTGAAGAAAAAACGAGTTGTGATTTTCGTCGGCAGGCTTCATCCGGTCAAGAGGGTTGATGCGCTCATACGCGCGCACAAAAAAGTGCAGGAAAAAATCCCGAACTCCGTTCTGCTGATATGCGGCGAGGGCGCGGAGAAGGAAAAATTAAAAACACTATCACGCGAATTAAACACGCGCGGCGTTATTTTCTGCGGGAGGGTTCCGCGCCAAGAGGTTCCAAAGTACCTGTGCGCCGCGGACGTGTTCGCGCTCCCGAGCGCGATAGAGGGGCAGCCCAACGCGCTCGTGGAGGCGCTCGCCTGTGGGCTACCGGTAGTCGGAACCGACGTGGAGGGGACGAGGGACACTGTTGAGGACCGGCGCACAGGGCTGCTCGTGCAGGTCGGAGACACTAGCGCGCTCGCTGGCGCGATCATTCGCTTGCTCGGGAACGAGAAACTCCGCAGGGAGATGGCCGCGCGCTGCAGGAAAACCGCGCTTGAGAGGTATTCGAAAAAGAAACTGCTAGCAAAGGAAAACGCGATTCTCGCGAAAATGCTCTGAGTGATGTTGATTGCGGATGATTTTATGAAACGCGTGCTTATCACTGGCGGCGCCGGGTTCATAGGCTCTAACATAGCACTCGAACTCGCGGACAGGTTCGAGGTCGTTGTTTTCGACAACCTTTCCACAGGGGACGAAGCGAACCTTGCGGATGTGATGAAGAAGGTCGAGTTCATAAGCGGGGACATACGCGAAATTGGCAGCGTTAAGAAGGCGGTGAGGGGCGTCGATTACGTGCTCCACCAGGCCGCGCTGCCGTCTGTGGTGCGCTCGGTCAACGACCCGTCAGCCACGAGCGGAGTGAACGTGGAGGGGACTCTGAACGTGCTGCTCGCCGCGCGCGACGAGGGGGTCGGGCGCGTTGTTTATGCCTCATCCTCGTCAGTGTACGGGGACCAGCCGGCCGTTCTCAAGAATGAGAAGATGAAGCCGAACCCGCTCTCGCCGTACGCGGTCTCGAAACTCGCCGCCGAGCATTATTGCAGGGTGTTTTACAAAATTTACGGGCTCGAGACTGTCGCGCTCCGCTATTTCAACGTGTTCGGCCCTAGGCAGAGCCCGAACTCGCAGTACGCGGCGGCGATACCGAAGTTCATAAGCGCGATGCGGAAAGGAGAGAGGCCTGTGATTTTCGGGGACGGAAAACAATCGCGCGATTTTACGTACGTCGGCGATGTCGTACGCGCTAACCTCCTCGCGCTCAAGGCAAGGCGCGCGCCGGGCGAGGTTTTCAACATCGCGTGCGGGAGGCGCACGACGCTGAACGCGCTTATTGAGAAAATAAACGGACTGCTCGGGACGGAGATAAAACCGAGATACGAGAAGCCCCGCGCAGGGGACGTGCTCCACTCGCTCGCGGACATATCGAAGGCGAGGAGAATTTTGGGGTATGCCCCGCGCTATGCTCTTGAGGACGGATTGAAGGAGACGATTGAATGGTTCGAGGGGGAGCATGGACGCTAGGGAGCTATTGAAAAAATTGTCTGATAATTCAGCCGTAGTTTGCGTTGTGGGGCTCGGCTACGTTGGGATGCATGCGGCGACGGGTTTCGCGAAATCAGGCCTGCGCGTTCTTGGTTACGACATCAGCGAGGAAAGGGTGGAAGCGCTGAGAAAAGGCATTGACTGGAGCGGCGAGATAGGCAAGGAAACAATCGACAAACTCGTCCGCGAGAAGAAAATATCTTTCCATTCGAATCCATCCGTCATCCGCGATGCGGATTTCGTTGTTGTTGCTGTCCCGACGCTGCTCACCTCATCAAAACAGCCTGACCTCGGCCCTGTGCGCGCCGCGTCAAAAACAGTCGGCGGGAATTTGAAAAGGGGCGCGTGCGTCGTTCTCGAGTCTTCTGTTTATCCCGGCGTCACAGAAGAGGTGATGCTGCCGATTCTCGAGCAGGAGTCGGGGATGAAGGCAGGGCGCGATTTCTTCGTGGGGTATTCGCCTGAGCGCGTTAATCCGGGCGACGCGGAGCACACTCTCGAGAAAATAGTGAAGGTTGTTTCAGGGATGGACGAGGGGACCGCTGATGTGGTTGCCGCGCTCTACTCGCGGGTTGTGAAGAAGGGTGTTTTCAAGGCGAGGAGCATAAAGACAGCGGAGGCAGCGAAAATCATAGAGAACATACAGCGCGACATAAACATAGCGCTCCTCAACGAGTTCGCGCTCATATTCGAAAGAATGGGCATCTCAATTTGGGATGTGCTGGAGGCCGCGGGTACGAAGTGGAACTTCGTGAAATTCAGGCCCGGGTTCGTGGGCGGGTGGTGCGTGCCAGTGAATCCCTACTACCTCGTGCACAAGGCGCGCGAGGCGGGGTATTCCCCGCAGGTGATGCTCGCTGGCAGGAGTACGAACGACCATATGCCAATCCACGTAGCGGAACTCGCGCTCAGGGCCCTGAACGAGGCGGGGAAGGCAGCGAAAAAGTCCAGCGTGCTCGTCATGGGCCTCACGTTCAAGGAGAACATCCGCGAGCCCCGCGCCTCACCTGCAAAACTGATGATAGAGACTCTGCGCTCGCACGGGCTCGGGGTTGTTGGGTTTGACCCGAACCTTGCGCCTGAGCAGATTGAGAAGGAGTTCGGCATAAAAAGTATAAGCGGACTCGGGGGAAGCGAAAAGTTCGACGTGGTTATCGTGACCGTAGCGCACGAGCAGTTCAAGAAAATAACGCTCGCGGACATACAGAAGACGATGGGCGCGAACCCGGTTCTGGTAGACGTGCGCGCGATTTACCCTGAAAACGAAGCAGGGAGGATGTTCAAATACATAAGGCTTTGAAATGCTCGACGTTGGAATCCTTGGCGCGAGAGGCAGGAGGTACACGGAACTCGCGGAGCGCCTGCGCGCGAAGGGAAGCAAAATCACTATCTATCCCACCAAACCCTCTCTGGTCTCGCTTCTGAAATCACGCCACGCGCTCTACCATACTTCTGCTTTCGTTTCTCCGGCGGCGATGCTGTGGCTGAACAAATTGCTGCGAGGAAAAAAATACACACTCACGCTTCAGGGACTCGTTTGGAAGGAGGCGGAGGAATACGCGAGAGGAAAGCCGCTGGCCGCGTTGCGCGTTTGGCTTTACAGGTTTTTCGCGAAGCGCGCGCTGGATAACGCCGAGGCGGTGATAGCTGTGAGCGGGTGGGTTGCAAGGAAACTCGCAAACTTCAGCGAAAAAGCGGCGGGAAAGGCGATTCCAATCTATCACGCAATAGACGCAGGCAAATTCTCAAAGGGGAAAAGAATAAAAATTCCCGGAGCGCGCGAGGGCGACGACATCCTTCTTTATATAGGCGATTTCAAGTTCTCTGAGAAGGCGCGAGGGGTCGAACTCCTGATAGACGCGATGGGAAAAATCCTGAAGAAGAGGAAAAAAGCAAAATTGGTGATAGTGGGTGAGAAAGAGGGGTACTTCAACGAAATCGAGAACTACGCGCGCTCAAAACCCTACGCGTCCTCGGTTATTTTCACAGGCTTCCGGAACGACGTGCCGGACCTCCTCGCGAGCGCTGATGTATTCGTTTATGCTTCGTTTATGGATGGGATGCCTCGCACGCCGCTCGAGGCGATGGCCGCTGGGGTGCCCGTAGTAGCTGTTAATGCCTGCTCACTTCGAGAGGAGGTTATAAACGGGAAGAACGGTTTTTTGGTAGCGCCGCGCGCGGAGGCGATTGCCGATGCTGCGCTTAGATTGCTGGTGGATAAAAAACTTGCGAGGAAAATGGGCGAAGAGGGAAGAAGATTCGTGGGGAAAAATTTTTCATTAGAAATAATGGCTAATACGCATGAGAAGGTATGGACGAGCGTGAGTAAATAAGAGATGATGTTCTACTCGTTCATTATTTGTTCTATCCTGTCGCACCATTCGTTGCTCGTGAAAATGAATTTATTTAGATTCTCCCTCGCGCTTTTCGCGCGTCTGTTCGCCTCCTTTGGGTTTGAGAGCGCTTGGATTATGGCGTCCGCGATTTTTCTGTCGTTAAGCGGCGCGAGGAACGCGTCGGTTTCCGGCCTGAGCACCTCGCGCGTCGCGCCGACGTCGGTTGCCACGATGGGCGTGCCGGCAAGCACCGCCTCCATGGTGGAATAGGAGAAGTTGCACGCGGGTGAGGTCGTTATGAAAGCCCATGCCTTTGACTGGTATTCGAAAACCTTTTCGTTTGGAATTTTCGCTGTAAATTCCACATGCTTGAGGTTCAGCGAAGCGGCAAGTCGTTTCATTGGTTCGAAATCCGTGCCTGTCCCAATTACGACAAGCTTCGCGCTAGGCATCTCCTTCTCAACATACTTCCACGCCTGGAGCGTCCAGTCAAGCCCCTTGAACGGGACTATCCTGCCGACGAATATCGCAAGCGGCTTGCCGGAAATTTTTTTACGCGCTGGAAGGTGGTGGAGCGACGGGTCGATGTTGTTGTAGAGAAGGCGCATTCTGGACTTGGGCGCGCCTGCCCGTAGCGCCTCTGCCTCGCATACCTTTATATTCACAGGGACGATTTTCTTCGCGAGCTGGAACGAAGCGAAAAGGTGTAACTTTGTAAAGATTTTGTAAAACCATCGCTGCCACCAGCGCTTGTAAACGAGCGCGTATCCCGCCGTACTTACGGGTCCTTGCGAGAATATTATGGTCTTTTTGCCGAGAAGCCTGCCGAGCAGCCCTGCGGAAACTCCTCCGTATTGAGGGCTTTCAGACCAGATTATGTCGTACTTGCTGCGCCATTTCAAACCGTTCAGCAGCACCTGGAAAGCGTAGTTGAAACGCGAGAGCGGATGGTTTCTCATCGGCACCCAGAATGTGGGGTCGCCGCGCACGGTTCCCCAGCCGCTCCTCCCCTCTGGCGACGGCGCTATGAAGGTGAACGAGCGGCCCCTCTCCTTCATTATATCCAAGCGTTGCCTCCAGTACACTATCACATTCTGTACCTCCTCGCTCCATCCTCCTGTGATGACGAACAGTATGCGTTTCAATTGATCACGACCACTCCTCACTCGTTCCGCCCAAGCCCGAGGGACGTCTTCAGCAGGTCGAGCGAGATTTTCATTATTTTCGAGGGGGGCAGCGTGCGCAGTATTTTTATCATCCTGTGCGGCCTCATGTAGAACCTCATGTATGCGCGCGCCTGCAATTTCCTGAGCTCGCCTATCGGAATCTCTTTTAATTCCAGCGGGCCGCCGCGCTGTTTCGTGTACTCGCTCCAGTCGTGGCAGAGGAGATGGTAGCCGCCGAACCCCTGCTCTGCAAGCGCGCGCACCCCTGTGCCGGGGTAGGGTATCATTATACCTACATTGAAAAGGTCAGGGTCAAGCTCCTCTGCGAGGCGTATTGTCTTTTCGATGCTCTCGCGAGTCTCGTTCGGATGGCCGAAAATGAAATAGCACTCCACTGCGAACCCAATTTTCTTCGCGAGACCGATGGTCCTCCTCACCATATCCAGCGTTATCCCCTTCCCGCTCCTCGCGAGTATCTCCGGGTCGCCGCTCTCCACGCCGAAGCCTATGCTTTTGCATCCCGCTTCCTTCATCTTTTTCAAAAGCTCCTCTGTCGCATCCACGCGCGTCTCCGCGACCCAACTTATTTTCTTGTTCAGCCCGCGCTTTATTATTTCGTCGCAGAGCTCAACGCCCCACTTCTTGTTTATCCCGAACGTGCCTTCCACGAAAAAGAAGTGGGTCGCCCCGTAATTCTCGATGTCGTACTCGATCTCGTCCACTACTTTTTTAGGGTCCCTGAGTCGCAGCGTGCTTCCGTACACCTTGTAGCAGAAGTTGCACTTGAACGGACAGCCGCGCGCAGAGAGGACTGGCAGTTCGAGCTCCCTGCTCGCCGTTTCCTCGCGCAGACGCTCCGTCAGAATCCCGCGGTATCTGTCAAGCGGAAAAAGATCCCACGCGGGCATCGGAATCGAGTCTATGCCCGCTATCACTGCGCGCGGCCTTGTGGGGGATATTTCCCCCCTTTTTCTGAAAAATATCCCCTTCACTTCTTTCAACGGCTTTCCAGAGGCAAGCTCGTAAATGGTCTGCTCGCCCTCCCCGCAAACAACAACGTCGATATTTTGGAACTCCTCAAGGGTCTGTTTTGGTATCGCGGAGGCGTGCGGGCCTCCAATCACGGTTGTGATATCCTTCCTCACTTTTTTTGCGCGGTTGCACACCTCTGCTGCAGAAAGTATTTCCTCTGTAAAACTCGTCACACCGACTATTCCCGGGGATGCGCGCGCTATCCTCTCCTCGACCTCGCGGTGGTTTATGCCCTCTGCCTTGCAGTCGAGCACGCTGACGCTCACGCCGTTTTTCCTGAGATAGCCCGCGAGATAGGCGATGCCTATTCGCGGCCACTTCGAGCCGGTCTGCTTCACGTCCTTTACCTCTGTCTCCGGCGGGACCACGAGCAGGACGCTTTTCGTTTCGCTTTTCTTTTTAGCCCTCAAATTTTCACTCCTGTCCTGAACGCCAGCATCACAACAAAGAGGTCGATGAACATTTTTAAAACAGACCTCCAGTTCACGCTTCCGCCCCGCATGTCCTCGAACCTCCAGGGAAGTTCGACAACACGCATCCCTGCCCTGTTCCCGTATATCGCGAGCTGCGTGTCGAAAAGAAAACCATTGTTGTCGCACTCAGGTAGAATTTTCCCGAGCGCGTCCGCGCGCGCCACCTTAAGGCCCTGCGTGTCCCTGAAACTCACTCCGCCGCATATCCTGACGATCGTGTTGAACGCGCGGCTGAGGAAATCCCTCAGGGGCGTCCTGCTCGCCGCTGACGAGCCAGGAAGATTTTTCGAGAGGAGCACCATCTCGTTCGTCTTGAGCATGCCCACATATTTTTTGAGCTCGTTTTTGCTCATCAACAAGTCCGCTGATGATAGCACAACCGCGTTCCCGCGCGCGTTTTTTATTCCGTTCCTGAGCGCGCTTCCTCTGCCCGCGTGGGGCGCCGTTACAGTGAAGACGTTTTTGTTTTCTTTCGAGAGTTTTTTCGCGACCTCGAACGTGCGGTCGGCGCTGCCGTCGTCGCTCAGAATGACCTCGAGGTCCATGCCCTTGAACTCCTCGAGCAGCTCTCTCACGGTTTCCGGCAGACGGTTTTCCTCGTTGTACGCCGCGATGAGCCAAGAGATTTTCGCCATGCGGAACACCGCCAACCTAACTTTTAGGCGCTGTTGTTTTCTCGAGTTCGATGAACCCGCGCCAGTTTGCAGGAAGCTCGAACGCTAGATTTACATCACGAGCCTTAGGGCGGTTGGAGACCGTTTCGATCCTGTTGATCTCACATGTCCCGATGGGATACGCAGAACGAGCGCCAGCGCGTGCTATTGCCTTTATTTTTTTTCCGTCAATACCCATTATGCGCGCGCAGATGTAATCAACAGCGACGGGGTCCTCGCCGCAAGCGATAACGCCAGCGCGTTTCGGCTTTGGCATGAGCGGACCTTCTCCTTCCCCCCCTACGACGCCATCTACAATTGAAAAATACGCGCGCTGTCTAGTCGTATGCATACCATTTTCATACGCATAAAAAAGAATCCTATTCAGATCGACAATTGCCCTCCATATGGTGTCGTTTCCTGTCCATCTGCCCTCGAGCACGTACATTTTATCGCCAAGTCCAAGAGTCTTCTCGAGCGCATGCAGGCTGAGCGCACCTGCCCTGAGAAGTTTGAGCCCGTGCGGGAGCCGGCCTATCGTTGAAAAACCCGCGCATTTGAGAATCAACTTCAGCTTCCTCCTAAGTGGAAAACATGGCGCCTCGTCGCCCGAAGGTGGCGCGCCTTCGCGATGATGCGGCAACCATTCTTTCCTATTTGTGAGCCCTATCATGTTCTTCAGGTTTAAAGTGACGCCCGATTTCGCGTGCGTCTTAAGCTTTGGAACGGATAAGACAAAATCTGCTTCAAGTATCGTACGCGGTATGCTGTAAACGTTCTTCTTTTTTGAATGCATTTTTGCCAGAACAGACTGGTCAATGGGCCCGGGCCATCTGAAGAAGCGCGCATATTCCCCCAGTTCAGAGAACTCGCTCTCACGTCCCAGATCGATCTCGGCATAACCGCGTTTA
>JBFMAP010000002.1:0-25397 GCA_040755655.1 Microcaldota archaeon | reverse complement strand
CGCATCCTTCATTCTGCCTGTAAACCAAACACCTTCCAGTATTTCGGTCTGTACGTCTCTCACATTTACATTCATTCAACCCATTCAATTCATTCCTTCCATTTTCCATTTCGTTTCACCCCCGGTTTTTAACCGCGACTAATTTATGCGCGTTCAGGTTTATAAACCCTTGTAACGAAAGGCCACCCGGCGATGTGTTCAGGATGAAAAAAGATAGAACTTAACTTAAGTTAAGTAAAACTCAATTTTGCTTAACTTTATAAATATTAGCGCTGAAAGTAGAACCATGTACTTTGAGACTGAGCCAAAAAGCAAAAAGGAGGATTTCTTCAACTATGCCTTTGAGTATGAGCAGGTAAAAAAGGCGATTCTGAGAAGGGACAAAATAATCGCAATTATAGGGGTAAGGCGGGTTGGGAAAACGAGCCTTCTGAACATAATATACAATGAAACTAAAAATCTCAAGATATGGCTTGACGGAAGAATAGTTTCCGATCCGAAAAAAGAGATTTTCGCGGCGATATACGAGACAGTGAAATCCGGAAAGCCGAAGATATTTGGGAAGATAGAGAGCCTCAATGTATCTGCTTTCGGGGTTGGCTTGGGCGTAAAGCTCGGTGCTGAGAGCCAAAATGAGATTGAAAAGAAGATTGCGCATGCCGGGCCAATCTGCGTTTTTATCGATGAAGCGCAGCGGATGGAAAGGAAGGCGCTGGCCGACGTTCTGTCTTATTGTTATGACCGTTTCCCCCAGATTTCTTTTGTCATTTCAGGAAGCGAGATAGGGCTTGTTGAGGACATACTTGGAGAAGACGATAGCGAACACTCGCTTTATGGGAGGAACATAGTAAAGATAAACATGGAAAGGCTGGACAAAAACAGGTCGATGGAGTTTCTCAGGAAGGGATTTGAGCAGATAGATGTTAAGATAAGAGATGAAGAAATTGAGGGAGCCATAACGGAGCTTGACGGCCTGGCCGGCTGGCTTACCCTATACGGTTATGAGAGAGGTATTATGAAAAACAAAAATGCACTTGAAAAAACCGCGGAAACCGCAGCAAGAATAGCCGCCTCTGAGCTCCTGCACTTCCTCAAAAAAACAAGAAACAGGAAGCTTTATCTGGCCATACTACGGAACGCGAAGGGCACGAGTTGGAACGAGCTTAGAAACACAACCGGGCGCGAACTTGGGGCCAGACTGAATCCGAACCTGTTTACATTCGCTTTGACGAAATTGATGACTTATTCGTTTATAGAAAAGAGGGATGACAAATACTATCTGTCGGATCCGCTTCTTTTTAAGGCCACGTTCTTGCTTTGATGATATCCTTGCATAACTTTCTTCACAAAACAGCAATAAAAACAAAAAAAGAGGGAGGGCTCAGCCCTTCCCGAAGGGCGCGCAGCAGCAACATCCCATCTTTCCCTCCTTGAAGTTCTTCAGTGCCTCCTTCACTCCCTTGCCCTTTGCCTCGATGCGCACGCCCTCCTCGGTCTCGTACACTTTCGTCTCGCAGCACAGTTTCTCGTCTTTTTCCATCTTTCCAACTCCGCAATCCTTTATATTGGATATGCAATATTGTATGCCCAATACTAATATTTAAATATATCGCCTGTCCAATACCCCAACATGAAACGCTGCTGCCCGGCGCCGTCGTGCTGCGACATGCGCGGCTTCCTGTCACTATTAATACTCTGGTCCCTGCGAAAAAAAAGTCTGAGCGGGGAGGAGCTGGCGCGCGAGATAGGCGCGCGCAAGGGCGCCAGGCTCAACCCGGGAACGATATACCCAGCGCTCAAGAGGCTCGCGAAGGAAAAAATGATAGCCTACAAGACAGAGGGAAGGGTGAAAAGATACTCCCTCACGCGCGCAGGACGCGCCGAGCTGCGCTCTGCGGGCAAAATGTGCCACCGAATTTTCCACGATTTGGTAGAGGCGTTCAAGTGACGACTGAAAAACTTTTCTGGAAAGACCCCTACATGCGCGAGTTCGATGCGCGCGTGGTTTCAATCGATTCTGCTTTCAACAGCGTTATTTTAGATAAAACCTGTTTCTACCCGCGCGGGGGCGGGCAGGTCGGCGACATAGGTGAGATAAACGGGATAAAAGTCATCAACACCACAAAGGATGAAAATGAAAACATACTTCATTCACTCGAGCGCGCGCCAGAGTTTGCTGTTGATTCCGTTGTTCGCGGAAAAATTGACTGGGACAAGCGCTACGCAACGATGAAACTTCACTCGTCCGCGCACATCGTTTATTATCTGATGAAGGAAGTTTTCGGCGAGGAGTGCACCATCGCGTCGCCCGGAATCGTTGATGAGAAGAAGGACCGCTCGGATTATCTGTTCAGCACGCCCCTAGATAAAGAGAGGCTCGCGCTCGTTGAGGCTAAAGCAAATGAAACTGTGAAGGAGGCGCGAGAGATACGCACGTGGGACGAGGATGGAAAGCGGTACTGGGAGATGTCTCCTTTCCCGAGGATGATGTGCGCTGGCACGCACGTGAAAAACTCCAGTGAGATAGGCGGCGTGGCGGTTGCGCGCGGAAAGAAGCCGGGCGCCGGAAAGGAGAGAATTGAGATTTCTTTAAGAGTGGTGGTATAATGGGCGTTAGGATACGCAAATACAACGTATTGGAACGGGCAGAGGAAGAGGAGTACGCAAAAATGATTGATAAGGCGAGGCGTGAGATAAGCTCCGGAAGAGTCAAGGTCCAGAACGAGAAGGAATTCAGAAAATACTAAATTTTCCAACCGCTTCCTTCAGCATTTTCATCATCATCTCGTTCTGCTCGCGCGTGCCGATTCCAACTCTTATGCTTTCAGGGAGACCAACGTATGTTTTGAAGGAGTTAATGAGTATCCCATTTGATTTGAGTTCCTTCTGCACCGCCGCAGTGTCGATGCCGCGCGCGAGCGAGAGGATGAAGTTCGCTCCAGAGGGAAGCGGCTCCAACCCCTCAATCGCGCGCAACTCCCCGAACATCCTCGCCCGCTCGCTTTTCACGTGCTCCACCACCTTTTCCAAATAATCCTCATTATCAAGCATCCACATCACCGCGCTCTCCGCGAGCGCGTTCACGTCATAGGGAAGCCTCACCTTGTTTATCGCCTCCGCGATTTTCTCGCTTGTGAGCGCGTAGCCAACGCGAAGGCCAGCCATCCCGAACGCCTTTGAAAAAGTACGAAGTACAATCACGTTATCAAACTCGCGCACCAAATCCTTCGCCGTCTCGCCGCAAAACTCGAAATACGCCTCATCAACAACAACCACGCCTTCAATATTTTCCGCGATTTTTTTCGTCGTCTCGAAAGTTGTTGTCGTTCCAGTTGGATTGTTGGGCGAGCACACGTAAACCATCTTCGCGCCCGTGCTCTTTGCCTCGCTTATCACCGTTTCCGCGTCGATTTCAAATTTTTCATTTCTCTTCACCATTCTCACGGAGCCATAATTCAGCATCGTTCTCCTCATCGCCTCGTGGTACGTGGGAATTGGAAAAACAACCGCGTCCCCGGGCTCAAGGAGCGCGCGCTGCGCATTATCGAGGAGCGCGATCGCGCCGCTTCCAACAGCCACCTGCTCCTTTTCGCATCCAGCGTATTCCGCAATCCTCGCGCTCAACTTATCATAACCAGAATGAGGATATCTCCTGACCCCCTCGAAACTTTCTCGGAAAACCTCAATGAGTTCTTCGGGCGGGTCCCAGGGCGCCTCGTTCTCGGAAAGTTTCACGATGCCTTTCAGCGCGCGGATGTCCACGCTCTCGTACACGCCGCTCCTCGTGTATGGAAGCAGGAACTCGAGCACCCTCCTGAAAGAAACCATGGATAAACGATGCGGGAAAAAGATTTATATAATCGGGCGGTAATTCATATGGTGGTTTTATGGGAGGAGGGCAGGTCGTTGATGAGCGCGTGAAGGCATACGCCGCGATAGAATCAACAATAGCAGATGGTCTGAATGTTCTTGACGAGGTTTCGCTAAAACTCGAGCAGTGCGACTCCAAGACTCTTTACGACGCGGCAGAGCTCGCGTGGATGCTCGCGAACTTCGAGATGCACAACCCCTACGCGCGCAAACTCTTCTCCGTTTCCGCGCGCGCGTTCAGCAAACTAGCGGGGAAGAAGATTGACACCTCGAAACCAATCACGCTCGAGAGGATAGAGTCCTCAATCGCGGGATTGAGGAAGAAGTAGGCTCGCCTTTACGGCATTTCACCGACGCGTTTGCGGGATTCCATATTCGCGTAAAGCTCTTTGAGAAATTCAACTGTCACCTGAACGCCGAGCCTTGCTCTTTTTTCATTTACCATGACCCCATGCGTCTCCGGAATCTCGACATCCCAGTCCATATCGTTTTGAACACACTTCATATTCCCGAGGGACACCCCGTACGCTCCTTTTACAAATTTCTCACTCATTTCAGTAGAGACGAGTTTATTCTCAACAGCCCATTTATAAAGTCCGGCTTCATCGGGTATGGTTTTTTTGGGACTTACCTGCCAGTACGCGTCCTCGAGCGCGCTCGTTCCAGCACCCCTGCACAGCATAAGACAAAGTTCATAATTCCTTCTGGGCTCGTATTTTTGATCGCCGGTTCTCCAGTATCCGATCGCCTTTTTAAGCTTCTCGCGGGCCGAGCTATTTGCAGGCACCACGCGCGGTATCTCGAATTTCATTTTCTCGATGACTTTTTCCACTTCTGGAATGAGCGCGAACAACTCACCCATCGCGCGCAGTTTTGCCGAGTAATCCTCTTTATAGACCATATTATCCAAATGCGCGAGAACCTCGGAGCGCAGTTTTTCCGAGTCCTTATCGTCTGCCTCCTTCAACTCTCTCCTCTCAGTAAGATTTCGGTGTATCCTACCAAAAACAGCTATAGTTTCGTTCATGTACATTTGCGTATGCCCATTCTCCGAATCATGCCGGCTGTCCCATTGCAAGTGTTGAATCAGCTCCCGAGCGGTTCTCAGGTCTTTATACACATCTTCGATGGAATACGTTTTTTGTTCATCACGCGTTTTTTGTCTCACCGACAAGTCCAGATAGTAGTGGGGAGATTTTCCAAAAATCTTAGCAACGCCCTCCAGAACCCCAACATTCTTTTCATTACGCATCTCTCTTGGCTGAGGAAAATTGACCTGTACCCCTGCCACAAACCCACCCCCAAACATCACAAGAATAAGTATTATTTTATCGCGCAACTAATTATTAAACATTTCTCGCGCTCGTGCGCTGAGTTAAAAACAGGAAGATGAATGTTTTCTGAGGTTATGAAGAAGGCGGCTGATTATTCTATGCTTTCTTAACTTCGATTTGTCTTACGTTCCTATCAAGTTCCTTTAGTAATGTAATTGTCGTTTCAATAGCAAGCTTTGCTGTTTGTTTATCTCTTGGAAATGCTTCAAGCGGCGGATGCGCGCCATTCGCTCCAAGGTCGGCAACCAGACTCCCGAGCGAATCTGTCCTAATATCGACAAGATGTCTTTTATACGCCCAGTCATGCAGCGCTCTAACTCCCTTGAAGTATCCATTTTTTTCAAGAGGCGGTTCCTTTGTAATGATTTCATATGCTTTGGCAAGCGCGCCTTCGTAAGCTCGCCTACATGCAACCTGCGCAGAAGGATAACAACCGTATCTGTAACATACAACCGCATCGTTAAGATCCAGATTTTTTCTTAGCTCTTTCGGTATCTCAAACGGTATGATTTTTGCCTTAACAACCTTCTCAATTTCCGGCATTGCTAATTCAACCTGATTCATTGCATCAAGTTGATTTTTCACATCCTTGGCCTTCCATCCTACATCCTCGCCCATTGTCGTTCGACACAAAATTTCTAAGGCAGAGTCCAATTTTTTTAAGTATGGATTATCCGCTACATCAAGGTCAGTTATTGATATTCTGATATTTCGATTAATTCGGCTACAGCAGGAAGCAACTTTATGTAGCGAGTCCAAGGTTCTCGATCTCGCGTGAAGCCAATAGTGTATCTCCTTTCGAGCGTTGTCTAGGTCTTCGTACACCTGCTTAAATCTGTTATATGTCGCGCTCAACTCTTTTTCCTCTGTTGTTAATTCATCTATTTTCGGCTCTTCTTTTGAAAACCCCCCACCACTCGTTTTCTTTTCTTCGTTTTCCTCGTGATGGAATCGCCTACCAAAATTTGTAGGTTTCTTATAATACGGATTCGAACTCGGAAACCTGAACTCGTTCATAAAACCACATCACCAGCACAATCGCAGAATTCACAGAAATTCACAGAGTTAGTATTACGTTATGCCTTTTCCCATTTATATTCGTTTCTATTCCCGACGTGACTCGACGTGAGCGACGCGCGCTCGAGCGCGCCCAATGCGCGCGACTCGAAACCCGAAAACACGACTCGCAAGTTTAAATACCACCGCGCAAAACATATCCGTATCGTGAATGTAGAACGTGGTGTTTGCTGATGGCATACTGCTCACGGTGCGGGCGCGCGGTCGGCCATGACGAGGTTCACTATACGCGCGGGACCGCGGTGTGCGTGGCGTGCAGCGCGGACATGGATTTCGAGGACGAGATGGGGATGTGCAGGCGCTGCGGGGTAATCATTCCTCGGATAGAGCTGCGCATGCTTGACACGTGGTGGCTTTGCTCTTACTGCTTCAACGACATCACGCTCGAGAGAAGGGAGGCTGAGGAGAGGAAGAGGAAGGCATTGGAGAAGGAGAGGTTCGTGGAGGTGTGCGCGCGCTGCGGAAGGGGCATTCGCCCGCCTGTTTTCATCCTGCCTGGCGGCGAGTCCGTGTGCGAGGAGTGCTTTGGAAGGGGCGAGGAGGGAAGGAGGGAGGTCTCGGAAACGCGCGCAGGGGAGGAAAAGAGGAAAGAAGGGGGGATTGGAGGAGGAATAGTGCAAAGGCTGCTTCGCGTGCTGCGCGTTGAGAAAAAGAAAGCACCTCGAAAGGTTGTTGAGATAAAGAAGAAAAAAGAAGTAAGAAAGAAGGATTTTGAGAAAAGAGCGAGCGAATTCAGCCAATTTAAGGATGTAAAAAAGTAATAATTAGATTTTGCAATAATTTTACCAAAATACAGTTTGCGCGATATAATTGTACTCTTCGTGTTTTTTGAGCGCCACCGAGGGAGAGGAAAACGTATTTAAACCTTGCTCTATAAAAGATATGCTACCGAAAACTCGCTGCAGTTTCCGGCGGTAAAGAGCGCGAATTCTGAGTTTTCGTGCGATGAAATTTTCACTTCCACTGCAGCGTACATAATCGAACGCGCTCCTCAAAGAACGCGTTCTAGGAAAAATGGTAATCCAAGCTCTTTTGGATTAGACTTCAGGCTTCAAGAACCAAACAAGGAACGACGTATGTGAGTGCGAATCCGCCTTACAGCTTGCGGAATGCACATAGTGTGCAAACTCCAGTTGATCCTGCTGGAGGGCACTGCTATCAGAGTCCGATTAAGCCATGCAAGTCTGCTCTTCGAGCTTCGAAGGGCGGCACACGGCTCAGTAGCACGTAGTCAATTTACCCCGCGGACGGGGATACCCTCGGGAAACTGAGGCTAACACCCGATAGACCAGGGATGCTGGAACGCTTCCTGATTTAAACAGCCCGGTGAAATGCAGCCGGGTCTGCCATGGGATAAGACTGCGCCTGATTAGGTAGTTGGTGGGGCAACGATGCGCGACCAAAATGAATCACCAACCTCAACGACACCACAAACAACGACAACAACACCAACAACAAAACAAAAGACGCGCCTCGAGGCGCGCGCGCCGAATGACGCGAGCCAACCCGAGTTGGCGAGCGCGTGATTTTTTGTTTTTGTTTGTTGGGTTCGAGTTTCGAGTTTGCGGTGTTTGTTTTGATTTTTGTTTTTTGGTCTCGCAGTGCAAGCCCACCAAGCCGATAATCAGTGGGGGCAATGGGAGTTGGAGCCCCGAGAAGAACACTGAGACAAGGGTTCTAGTCCTACGGGATGCAGCAGGCGCGAAACCTCTGCAATGCGCGAAAGCGTGACAGGGGGACTCTGAGTGATGCTCCACGCGAGCATCTTTTTACAAGCTTAAGACGCTTGTAGAATAAGGGCTGGGCAAGACCGGTGCCAGCCGCCGCGGTAACACCGGCAGCCCAAGTGGTGTCCACGAATATTGGGCCTAAAGAGTCCGTAGCTGGCCCGTTAAGTTTCCTGTGAAATCTTCAGGCTCAACCTGAAGGCGTGCAGGAAATACTGGCGGGCTTGAGAGTGGGGGAGGTCAAGAGTACTTATGGGGTAGGGGTAAAATCCTGTAATCCTATAAGGACTTCCAGTGGCGAATCTGCGCGCGCTCGGGCGCGCGCAGCGTCAAGGCGCTTGACCAAAACACGTCTGACAGTGAGGGACGAAGGCTAGGAGAACGAATCGGCGGAGTTGAAGAATTGAATGTCTTCTCCAACGAGTTCAAATCGGATTAGATATCGCACTTGAGAAACGCTAATAAATACTTTCGACTAAATCTCTTCATGAGATTAGAGCACCGGGTAAGAAACCTTATGAAAAAAGGGCGAAAAAAGCCTCTTTTGAAGGTTCATCTTCCAACCAGCGTTACGCCTGAGCTGTGCAGACTACTCGGCATTTTGCACGGCGACGGAAATATGTCTGGCGGAAGAATACTCTTCACCGAGCAGAGCAGAGAGTTCCATAAATCAATAAGAAGAGCTTTCAAGTCTGTCTTTGGCGTGAATTTAAACACGTTCCACGATATAAACAGAAACACGTATTACAGCCATACAAAGAGTGTATTGGTGTATCAGTTTCTGGTTGAAGTCATGGAAGTGCCGAAAGGCGCAGTTCGACAGAACTTGCATGTACCTTCTTATATGAAAAAACTTAGTAAGTCTTTGCAGGCCGAATATGTTGGAGGCCTTTTTGATGCAGAAGGATGCGTCAAAAAAAGACAAGCCGAACTCAACATCTCAACCACCTCAAAAAGCGTCTTTGAATTTCTTGGCGAATTTTTGAGTAGCATCGGAGTGGGATATAGCAACTATACCCGGACGAGATATAAAAATCCCGAATACGAGATTTATATCTATGGGAGAGATGATTTGCAGAAGTTTGCAAAACACGTCTCCCTTAAACATCAATCGAAAAAAAGAAGATTGGCGAAATTTCTCAAGTGATACTGAAAACCCGAGTAGCCCTAGCAGTAAATTATGCAGACTGTGGTGTTACAATAGCTTCGAGCTGTTGTAGTGCCGTAGCGTAGACTGCACGAGACGCGCGAATTTCGTCTCGCGCAGGCTCAAGTGTTAAGTCTGCCGCCTGGGGAGTACGGCCGCAAGGTTGAAAAAGGGGAGAGTCTTAATAGTTATGTGCACCTCGACAAAGACCTAGCTTATCTCGTTGGCGCGCTTCGTGACGGAAGCGTTTTCTACAATCGCGCTAGCAGGAATTACACCATCGTGTGGTACGAAAAAAACCACAGATGGCTCGTACATTCGATTGCTAAGCGCGTTAAGAAAACTTTCGGAAAGACCGTCACAATATTAGAATATAAACCTGGTCAGTTCAGGGCTCGATTTTATTCTATGGAAGCGTTCAACGTTTTCAGGAATGATTTCGAGTTCGTTTCTCCACAAGAAAAATGGAGAACACCGACTAGAATTAGAAGAGCTAGGAATAAAGTCATTGCGAATTATATCGCTGGCTTTTTCGATGCCGAGGGCGACGCCAGTAAAAGAAACTACGTGATTGGTTTCAGCCAGAAGAATCGAGAATCTCTTAATTTTATCCGGAGATGGCTCGACAAATATGGCGTGAAAACGCTGCGTATCTTCGTTGCCGACAAAAAATCGGGAACGTTGCGTTTTTGCATAACATCGCGAGCAAATTTCAAGAAATTTGTTGCACTTGTTCCATTCGAACACCATAAAAAAGTTCGAATCGTTGACTCTCTCCTCCAACAAACTTAAAGGAATGGATACGGGTTTGCAAAACCCAGTCCCCTTACTTGGCGGGGGAGCTGGGGGGAAGTCAAATTTTTTGAAATTACTTTTTGATTTTTCCCCGCCCATACCACAAGGGGTGGAGGCTGCGGTTCAATTGGATTCAACGCCGGGAACATTACCTGGAGCGACGGCAGAATGAAGGCCAGACCAAAGATCTTGCCAGACGAGCCGAGAGGTGGTGCAATTCCACCGGAGCGTATGCTCTGCTGGAACACTAATGGCCATCGTCAGCTCGTGGTGCGAACTGTCCGGTTAAGTCCGGCAAACGTTCAGAGCGCAGTCTTACTTATGAAAACCAGATGAAAAACTCGAGAGTGAAAAGATGAAAATAAAACTGACTCCGGAACTTGCGTATCTCATCGGAATTTGGAAGGCGCGCCCATCCTCGAAGGGGATTGGCGTGGCCGCGGGCAGCACGCTGCAGGAGATTTTCATAAAGGAATCCCTGCGACTCGGGCTCGCGAAACCGAACGAGATTCAGGTGAAGGAGAAGGAGGTTTACTTCCATCACTCCGCGTACAGGAAATTTTTCCAGAACATCGCGCGCGAGGAGCTTCATTTCTTCAGATGGAAGAATGAATACTCCGCGCGGTTTCTTGCTGGAATTTTCGATGCGCGCGGTGGGATTATGGGAAGGGGAATTTTCATTGCGCGAGGCACGAAGGAAGACGCGCTTCTTCTCGAGCGGCTAGGTTTTCACAACATTTTCAACAAGGGAAAACTTTTGGTGATGAACACGCGCGAATTTGCGAATTTCATTGCGAAATTCGTGAGGCGCGCGGAATCGAAAGAAATGCTGCAACATCTTTAATGCTTTTGCGCTCTGATCGTCCGGTTACGAGCGAGACCCTCGTCCACAGTTGCGACCTTCTTCTCCGGAAGAAGAGCACCCTGTGGGGACCGCCTACGTTAAGTAGGAGGAAGGAGGGGGCGACGGTAGGTCAGTATAGGACCTATCCCGCGACATTCGTACGCGCGATACATCCGCTCATGCCCTAAATCTCCAGGGCCACACGTGGCCTACAATGGTTGGGACAACGGGTTGCCACTCCGAAAGGAGGAGCTAATCCCTCAAACCCAGCCCAAGTTCGGATTGAGGGCTGAAACTCGCCCTCATGAAGCTGGAATCCCTAGTAATCGCGGGTCAACATCCCGCGGTGAATACGTCCCCGCTCCTTGCACACACCGCCCGTCAAATCACCCAAGTAAGGTTTTAGTGAGGCGACGCTTTTTGGCGTCTTCGAACTAGAGCTTTGCGAGGGGGGTTAAGTCGTATCTTTAAAAGTTGCCAGTGAAATATACTCGCTGCAGCTTTTAAGGCGATTAACAAGGTATCCGTAGGGGAACCTGCGGATAGATCACCTCCTTAAATTTTCGAGATGAAACCTGATCGGAAATTTAAACGACATAAGTGCAAGCAGCGTTCGTTCGTTTAATCGTTCTTGAAGCCGAAATATTTTATGGGCTCGTAGCTCAGCGGTAGAGCGCCTCCTTTGCGTCCGGAATAAAATTCCGGCAGAAGAGGAGGAGGCCGCGAGTTCAAACGAAATCCCTTTTCTTTTGAAAAGAAAAGGTCTTTCGATGCCCCAAAAGAAAATATTTTTGGGGACGGGAAAATTTTCTGCCCTCGTGGGGGAGGGTCAGGAGGATCCTGAAACTGGGGAGGGGGTTCGAACCCCCTCCGCGGTTCGGAATCTCGCCGAGTCCATCCATAAATTCATACGAAATTCGCGCTCATTTATTCACGTAAATGAGATTTGAAATGCAGTTCGAGAGTTTTTCTCGAACGAAGTCCCAGTGCTCGCTATATGGCGCGCGCAATGACGGAAGAAATGTGTTTGAAGAGACATCTGCACGCATAATACACGGACGTGGTTCAATCCATTCAGGGGATGGCTGGGCTCAGGTAATTGAAGGCCGTGGCAAGCTGCGATAAGCTTGGGGTAGACAGCGCGTCGCGTCTTTTTCAGCGCGCGCTGGCTCAGGCGCAGGCAGCCTTTGAACCCAAGATTGCCGAATGTCCAGCAGTGGATAAACACGCGGGGAATTGAAACATCTTAGTACCCGCAGGAAAAGAAACCAATTGGGATGCGGTGAGTAAGGGCGACTGAAAGCCGCTTAGAGCGATTCGAATCCCGCGGGGCAACTCGCGCGGAGATGTGATGCGTCATATATCCTTTCGCAGAGCCGAAGTGGGCTGAAATGCCTCGCGACAAAGAGTTATAGCCTCGTAGGCAAACGCGGGAGGAACTAGGCGCGGTGAGTAGCGTCAGTCGGGTATCTGGCGCGAACGCGGGGGGATTAACCTCCAACTCTAAATATAGACTTGAGACCGATAGCGCATAAGTAGCGCGAGCGAAAGCTGAAAAGGACCCCGAAAGGGGTGTGAAAAGAGCCTGAAACTGAATGGTTACAGGTTGATGGAGCCTGAAAGATTTGAGGCGCCCCGAAGCGAGGGGGAGCAATCCTCCGAGCGAGGGGCGAGGATCAGGGTTCCATCCATCTTCTTGAATCAAGAGCCAGGGAGTTCATTGAAGTGGTGAGCCGAAAGGCGTAGCGAAAGCGAACGCGCGCAACGATTGTGAGGCGCGTCGTATGAAAGACGGCGCTCGGCGGTTTTTATCATTCGCCGCGCGCCGGTCGAGTGCGATTAATCACTTCTCTGAGACCCGAAGCCAATGTGATCTAGACGTGGGCAGGGCGAAGCCGATCTTCCGATTGGTGGAGGCCCGCAACCGGTGCTGGTATATCCGCTCGGGTGACCTACGCCTAGGGGTGAAAGATGGGGAGCGCCTCGAGGCGCTCCCCAGTCAAATCCAATCGAACTTGGCGATAGCGGGTCCCCTCCGAAGCATCCCTCAGGATGACCTCGCTGGAGGTGGATAATGAGGTAGAGCACTGATTTGGCGGAATGGATCCGAGAGGGTCCGCCGTTTTGTCAAACTCCGAATTCATTATCACCGTAGAAGGCGAGAGTAGGGTTCTGTCGGGTAAGCTGACAGGCCGGGACGGGAACGACCGAGACCAGGGTTAAGGCCCCTAAAATCTGACTAAGTGCGAAGCCAGAAGGAGTCTCTATTCCAAAACAGCTGGAAGGTAGGCTTAGAAGCAGCCATCCTTTAAACAACGCGTAATAGCGGACCAGTCGAGAGTACGGGCTCCGAAGATGTACGGGGCTAAGTCAGGTGCCGAGACCTTGGAGGAGCAGCTGCGCTGCTCATCTGGTAGGAGGGCGTTCTGCTGGGGTAGAAGTCGGGTTTTGAGATCCGATGGACCCACCAGAAATGCATATCCTGGTGTTAGTAACAGCAAATCCAGGCGAGAATCCTGGACGCCGCATAGCACACGGGTTTCTTGGCAACGTTCGTCAGCCAAGAGTAAGCCAATCCTAAGCATCCAGCCAATTACTCGGATGCAAAAGGGAAACTGGTTAATATTCCAGTGCCCCGCGGGTAGACGTGGCGACACAAAGCCGATTCCTGACGCTTGGGGATAGGCCGAGCGGGAGAGATCCCGTTTAACCGCCGCAAGGCTGCGGAGACTCGTTATGAGGAGAAACAGCCTAAAGACGGGAAGGCCGCCGCAAGGCGGTTCAGCTAATTCCTTGAGCCAGTGAAAAGGGAACCGGTTCGATCCCGCGAGATTGTACCTAGAACTAATACAGGTGCTGCTGGCTTAAAAAGCCAAGGCGTGGCAGGAGAACTCAGGTGAGGGAACTCGGCAAGTTAGTGGTTTAACTTCGGGACAAACCATGCCTGCGGTTTACAAGAACTGCAGGTCGCAGTGACAAGGGGAGGTCGACTGTTTATCAAAAACTTAGCTCCCTGCAAAGTCTTAAGGCCTAGTATAGGGGGCGATGCCTGCTCACTACCGGTACGTCAAACCGCCTTTTTTCTCTTTGGAAAAGAGAAAAAATGCAGGGTGCCAAAAAAGAGAAAATGAAACTCTGCATTCTTCTTTCCTTTCAAGAAAGAAAAAGGGCGAGACGAGACTCTGTTCCAACGGAGCAAAGCGCCGGCAAAGAGCGGGGGTAATTGCAGTCTCTATTTTTTCTGGAGACGCAACCCCATACTCTGACCCTCTTAAGGTAGCGTAATACCTCGCCGCTTAATTGGTGGCTTGCATGAAGGGCATAACGAGCCTCCCACTGTCCCCATCTGGGACCTGGTGAACTCACTACTCCGTGAATATGCGGAGGACTTCTAGGGGGAAACGAAGCAGCGCGTCGCGTATTTTTCAGCGCGCGCTGCGTGAAGACCCCGTGGAGCTTTACTATAGTCTGTTGTTGAGATATGTTGGCCGTTGCGGAGCGTAAGCGGGAGCCGTTAAGTTGCAGCTTTCGGGCTGCAGATAGGCGAAAGTGTAACACCGCTCGACGATTGATATATCCCTCACCTTTACGGAACAGCAGCAGATGGATAGTTTGGCTGGGGCGGTACGCCCTCGATAAGGAATCGGCGTGCGACAAACAAATTTTCAAATGTCGCCCGCTGCTTGAAACAAGGGCGCCCAATGTTCTGCTTAGGCGGGTCAGAAGACGCCGATGACCAGTTTTTAGTAGGGTGGTCAGCGGCGTATGGACATCCGCCGTTAAGGGTTAAAGACAAATGCAGGGCTGACTGGATCCTTAAACGCGTGGGATCCAGAGGCGAAAGCCGGGCTTAACGAACCTTGGCACCTTTTTAATGAGGGTCCAAGCTGTCAGACAAGCTACCCCGGGGGTAATCTCGTTAGCTACGCGTAGCGCTGGAATTTCCAGTGCGTTTCTAACGAGACCCAAGACAGGCTCGTCGCGGGCGAGAGTACCCAAACTCTCGCTAGTTGACTGGTTTTCGTTTCGTCACTAGCGTTAGTTGTACGTATCGACCCCGCGGTTTGGTACATCGCTGTCGGCTTAGGTCATCCTGGCGGTGCAGGAGCCGCCAATGGTTGGGTTGTTCATCCATTAAAGACCTACACGAGCTGGGTTCAGAACGTCGCGACCCTAATGACAATTTTATTTCGTCAGAAGGGCGACAAAGACAGTTCGGTAGTATCTCCTAGAAGTGTTGATCGCCTGAGAGTAAGAACCCCTGAGTACGAGAGGAACTGGGGTTCGGTGCCTCTAGTCTACCGGTTGTGAAATGCACTGCCGGGCAGCCACACGGCGCGTCGCGTGTTTTTTAGCGCGCGCCGGGCAAAGCACTGATGGATAAGACCTGAAAGCATCTAAGGACGAAGCCACTCTCAAAACGAGGCGATATGAGGCGAGGGTAGCAGACCCTTTTGATAGGACGGGGGTGTAAGCAGAAAGCTCACGCGATCTGCGAGCCCGCCGTTACTAAAGCCAATTTCCGCGTCCGGTTAATTTCGTGCAGATGTCCCAAAAAACACTTTCTTCCGGTTTAATCTTTTTTTCATTCCTCATCCACTAGTGTACATGCTTATTCCCCCAGCAGCCATTTCGAGACGCGTTTTTCGCCATTAAGCAGGAGAACGTTTTCAACTTTAAACTCCCTTGCGAAAGCCTCCAGCCCGCTTTTTTCTCTTTTTGGAATTTTTTCGGAAGCGCATACGTTCAGCGCGCTCAGGTTCAGTCCCTCCTTTATGACAAAATCCACTTCGGTTTTGTTTGAGTAGTACTGGATCTCCTTGTTTCTCCTCACAAGTTCAACCGCGACAGCGTTCTCCAGGCGTCTGCCAAGGTCAGGGCTGAAAGATTTTGAGAGCACTCCCTGCAGGCCCGTGTCATAAGCGTAGTATTTCCTTGGTTTTTCAAGCGCTTTCTTTAACGAGTAGGAGAAAAACGGGACCTGGAAGACCACGAAAGCCTCCTCAAGATATGAGAGATAGGTTTTTATCGCATCGAAGGACAGGCCTGTGAGGGCCCGCAGCTTGTTGTAGCTGAACATTTTCCCGGAGTTTGTCAGAACGTATACCGCCAGGGTCCTCAGCGTCGGAACGTCCCTCACCTCGTGCCTTATGGCTATGTCCCTTGTTATCGCCGTCTCGAAATACTCCTCAAGCTGCCTATCCTGTTTTTCCCTGTCTTTCTCCAGAACCACTGCCGGATAACCCCCGGTTTTCAGATAGTTCGAAAGAGTTGCTTTTTTCAGGGCTTTTTTGAACTCCATGAAGGAGAACGGGAGAACGCGAAAGCCGAACCCCCTGCCTCCAAGCGAGGTGGAAAACTCCGAGCTGAGCAATTTTGCAGAGGAGCCGGTAACTATTATTTTAAATTCCCTTCTATCCACGACGCCTCTGACAAATTTCTCCCAGGCCGGGACGTTCTGAATTTCATCAAAGAATACAAACCTCGGCTTTCTTGAGAAAACAGACGCGTATTTTTCCGCTATCCACTCCAGGAATTCGTTGCTCAGCATGCTCGAGAACGCGGGCTCCTCGAAGTTTATGTATACGGAGGAAGTCCTCCCGTATTTTTTTGAAAGATGTTTTATGAGCTGCATGCACACCGTTGTTTTGCCTGCCCGCCTTGGACCGTAAAGGTATAAAACCTCCGGTCTATTCATGTACTTTAGTATCTCCTCTGTTACGTCCCGAGGCACCCCTGTCTCCGGTCCCCTGCGCCAGAAATTCCTACTTTCAATTATTTTCCATGCGTGTTCGTTCATGAGACTATATACTCTCAGGGGTATTTAAAGGTTTACGCTATATCGTAAGCCTTTAAAAAGGAGAGGCGACGCGCGCAGCGGATACTATGCGATAAAAATTTATTATCTCGCGCGCGAAACATTACCATGCCCGCGATGCCCCGAATGCCTGACATGTTCACTGGCGCGCGCATACGCAAAATAAAGCGTAAGGATTACGAGAGCGTGGTCGCGCTCACGAACACGTTCTTTCCCTACACGGAGATGAACCTCGCGAAAGTTCAGGAGAGAATTGCGAGGGGCGCGCGCTACTTCGTCGCAGAAATTAACGAGCGCGTGGTTGGTTTCGTCGATTTGAAAATATCAGGCGCGCGTGCAGTTATTTATGGGATTGCGGTTGACGGGAGGCACGAGGGAAAGGGAATAGGGAGCGCGCTCCTCAATCGCGCGCTTTCGTTCGCGCGGAGGAACGGGGCGAGGAAAATATGGATAAAGGTTAAGTCCTCAAATTTACCCGCGATAAATCTTTACAGAAATTTCGGGTTCGCGCTGAAAAAAATAACGCCCGGAGTGCGCGAGGCAATATATGTGATGTGCAAGGAGATTGAAACCTGAAAATTGAAAACGAGTGGTATTATGCCGAAAGAAAACTCCGCAGGCGCAATAATCTATTCGGAAAATAAGGACGGCGCGCGCGAATATCTTCTGCTTCACTACGAGGCAGGGCACTGGGATTTCCCGAAGGGCCATGTGGAGGAAAATGAGAGCGAGGAGCAGGCGGCTCGGCGCGAGATACTTGAGGAGACCGGAATCCGCGCTGGCGAGCTTGAGTTCGAACTTGGTTTCAATGAGAAAATAAAATATTTTTATACGCGCGAGGGGCAGACTTTTTTCAAGGAGGTGGTTTTCTTCCTCGCGCGGGTTGATGCGCGCGAAATAAGGCTTTCGCGCGAGCACACCGGATTCGCGTGGTCGAATTACGAGGACGCGCTCAATCAGCTGACATACGAGAGCGCGAGAAAAGTTTTAAGGAAGGCGGAAAGTTTTCTGAGAAATAAGGAATGGTAGCGAATTACCCCAGGAATTTCCTTATCCACGCAGCCTTCTCGATGTCCTCGCGGAGCTCCCCTGTCTCCCCTCTGCCCGCGCTCCTCATCACCCTACTCGTGATTTCGGCGTGGTCGGCATTTGTCTCGCTCTCGACGAGTTTTTTAGACTTTTTCAGTTTCTTTCCGAGCGCGGCCGGAAGGTATTTGAAATTCTCCTCGTTCGCGTACGCGAGCGCGTCCCTCAAATCCTCCTCAAAGCCGACGTAAATGTTCTTCAACTCCTCCATTTCCTTTTCTGTGAGCGCGCTCAGCCCCAGCATCTCGGGGGGAATCCCAATTGAGTAAAGAGAGGCGCAGAAACTGATGACGCGCGGGAGTTTTATCCCCTTCAAACTGCGCGAGTATCCGAACAGCCCGATGTGCAACTTTCTGCTTCTCCTCGCAGGCACGTGGCGCGCGATGCTGTTTATCAGCGGGCAGAGAAGAGTGATTTGCGATTGATACTCCTTCATCACTTTCTTTATGAGCCTCATCGCCGCGCCCTCGTCGATGAAAAGCGGCTTGTTTCTTTTCGTTCCGTTCAATTTCTCAATCGCGTCGCACACGCTTTTTTCAGGGTAGTCGTACTTGAATGCTGATTGGAGCGTGAAAGTCTGGACGCTCGGGTACTCCGTCGCGCAGTTGCCTGTGTTCGTGGGCTTCATGTTGCCCCTGAAAGGCGCGCTTCCCACCCCGATAATCGGAAGAATCTCGACAGATGTTTTTTCCTCGAGAGCGTGCAGCCTCTGGAGCGCGATTTTGTTGAGGAGAACGGCACTCACGGAGCCGTAATTCAGCGCAGGGTCGCTTCGCGCGAGGAAAACGCGCTGGTACTCGAGCCTCTTCCCTTTGATATACTCGCCTGTTATGCGCGCGGAATTAAGGAGGCTGTCGAAATTCTCGACGAGCGGAATCACGTTTATTTCCCCTGGCCTGAAATCGCCAATCCACTCTGAAATGCTGATGTCGTTTTTCGCGAGGCGCGCGCCCGCCTTCCCGACGACGATTTTCTTGTAGTACTGCCAAATCCTCCCCAACTCCGCGGACGAGGACGTCATCGGCAGAATCACCTCGAAAATGGGCGCGACGTCCGAGTAAAGGGCGCGCGCGATATCGTAGTTCCGTGGAATGGATTCAAGAGTCTCGAGAAGGATTTTCCCCTCGTTCTTCTCGATTGCTGGGTTCGGCACGCGCAGGGTCATGAAAATATCTTTTCCTATCACATTTTCTTTGAAGAAGTGCTCGTACCGCGAGAGGAGTTTCTCAATGACGAAATTATCCACTTCCTTTCCCTCGCAGTCCCACATCTGCTCCCTGCACTCCAAGTGCGAGAACACGTAGTACGCTTCCTTTACCTCGGTCTCGCCCTGAATGAGCGCGTGGTCTGAGAAGAACGGGTTCGCCACGTTGTCAGGGTGCTGGGTGCTCATGCACCGCGATATTTTTATTTTCATGTCTCATCCTCGGGCTATTATGTGGATAAACTATTTTAAAAACATGGGGGAACTGAGATTTGAACTCAGGTCGCTGGGTCCCAAACCCAGAAGCATAACCAGGCTAGCCCATTCCCCCGCGCGGGTAATAGTTAAAGAAGGAGAGGAAAATAAAACTATCCCCTGCTTAGGATTGCGGTTCGGCTCTCGGTCGATACGGTATGTACGTTATTTTATGCTCCTTGTACCACAGCAGGTGCTGGTAATCCTCGATTTCCTCCCCGAATTTTTCCTTGATGCTGTCCAGTATCTCCCTGAAATGCTCGTACGACTCGACCTCAAGTTCGACCTCCAAATCCGCGCCGCCGATTGCCTCGTACGCATACACGATGTTCGGATGTCTTGCGAAAAAATCAAGCATTTTTTTCTTTACGGCGTAGTCCCTAAGTTTGAACTCTATCTTGTACCAATAATATCCGAGCTTTCCCAAATCAATCATCGGCCTGTATCTCCTGATTATGTTTTTTTGTTTGAGGAGTTTCAGCCTGCTGAGCGCGGTCGGCGGCGTTATGCCCAGTTTTTTCGCGATTTCCAGGCTTGAGACGCGCGCGTTTTTTCCAATAAGTTCGAGTATCCTCCAGTCAAGCGCATCCACGTCCGTTTTCTTCTCCCTGCATAATACTACTGGCTCTGCATCGTCAACATCCTTGCCAACGAGATATGCCCTCGAATAGAGGTAAAACGTTGAATAGATGGATTCCTGCACTATATCCGCATTCTCGCGGAATTTTTCCTGCAGTTCCTCTTTCTTTTTCCCAAATTCAACTGTGTTGGGCAGCCAGCAGGCAACGCCCAAGTCCCTGAATCCGTCTATGCTGTCCACCCACCAATACTGCGGGTCGTTCACGAGATAATCGACAATCTCCTTCTCCATCTTCGGGGTCGTGAGGTGGAATTTGATGAAGAACCTGCAGCTCAGGTATCCGAGCGCCGACGGGTCTATCACGGCATAAAAGCCCTTTATGATGCCCTCCTTCTGCATCCTCGTCACGCGGTACTGTACTGCGTCATCCGATATCCTAAGCTTCTTTGCGATTATGGAATAAGGCTGGCGGGCGTCGACGTCGAGATGGTAGAGGATTTTCATGTCTGTCCTATCCACAAGACTATTTGCCATAGTATATAATTATATACTCAATATTTTTAAATGTTTGGCATTTTTCGTTGCAAGGTTTAATATCCGCTGAAGTGCATAATAACCACAGAATGATATCCCCAATTCGCACGCTAGCTGTGCTGCTAGGCGTCTATGCGTGGTGGTGTGGTTATGCAAAAAATTGTCCCGCAGATTCCAAAAAACGACGCAATGTTCAGAAATACCTCTATGGCGAATGAGTTTCCTAACTGGGGCTTTTTCAGCGAGGAAAAACTCCGGAAAAGCAAAGGGAAACTTCTTATGATGGATATCGACTTTGGGAACAATTGCTCTTTGCACTGCCCTACCTGCTTCCGAAGAGAAAGCGTTCTCGATGAGGGTCCGATGAGAGACCTCACGCCCGAGGAATTGACCAAATTCATAATCAATGCAAAAAAGTTTGGCTTGGAAACAGTCAAGATATGCGGTGCTGGCGAGCCATTTGAAAACAAGGGATTCTTTGAATTTCTACGCGAGATGAACAAGAATAACATAGGAGTCGGGATATTCACGAAAGGGCATGTGATTGGAAACGATGAGGAAACAAGAAAACATTTTGAATATCTCGGGTTTAAGAATGCCTTGGATTTTTGCAAAGCGCTGTATGAGTTAAAAACTAGCGTTATGCTCTCATTTCAGTCCTTTTATCCAGAGAGACAGGATAAACTGGTTGGCGGCACGACAGGATACACCGAAATCCGCAACATGGCGCTTTCAAATCTCGTCGAGGCCGGCTTTAACAGCGCAACGCCAACACGTCTTGCGCTCTGCTCGAATCCGATTGTAAAAGAAAATGCAGAGGAAATCTACGATATCTACGTGTTTGCAAGAGAGCGCAACATCTACCCTGTTACTGCAGCATTAATGACTAGCGGCATGCAGTTCACAGATAAGTTTCTCAAGTTCGTCGACATCTCGACCGAGGAGAAAATCAAACTGTGGTTCGATATATACTCATACAACATAGAACATGGTTTACAAACGCTTTCACAGGTCGAAAAAGAAGGCATATCCGCACTTCCCGGAATACATCCTTGTAACCAGATAGCATATGACGAAAAAGCGCCGCGCGGAATCTATCTTACTCTAAACGGCAACGTGACCGCATGTCCTGGCTATAGCACTCCTCTTGGCAACATCAGGCTGGAACCGCTTGAACTTATCTTGAAAAGGGTAGCCAAATTCTTGGAGGACATGACGCATGGACGTTGTGATAACAAGTTCAACTGCCACTGCCCACCAAAATACAAGACACTGCCAGAGCGTATGTTTGAGGAAGTCATAAAACGCCTTAGGGAAAAATTCGGCGCTTCCTAGTCCGAGATGATAAAATGGGAAAAAATGCCCTCTTGATTCACGTGCCCTGCGGTTCCACGACAGAAAAAGAAAGCACCACATACAAGAAACTTAAAGAGGAATTTTTAGAAGCATATTTTCTATACAGATTACAAACGGTTTACAGAAACCTAGCGCCCGAATCGCTAAAAAATGCGGAGAACACACATCTTCTGAATTTCGCGCTGCTATCTTTCGCGCCGATACTTAAAAATGAGGGGATAAACGTAACCTATCTCGCCGGCAGTGAGAAAAAGATACGTCAAGAGCTTAGCTCTTTTCCAGAAAAACCTTTTTTCGTGGCTTTCTCCTCCCCTCACGCCTCGTCCTTGCCAATTACGGAAAAACTCGCTACCACAGCAAAAAAGCGCTGGCCAGATGTTCTCACAATTGTCGGTGGCCAGTACATAAATCTCGTAAACTCAATGAAAAACATTGACCTGATTGTGCACGGAGATGGCTTCATCCCGCTCTTTGCGGTTGCAAAAGGATGGAAACCATCCTCCTCAGTGATTACGAACATTTCGGTTCCCGAATCACTTTCCTCCGAATTCAAAAAACGTTACGAAGAGTTTCTTTATCCTGATGTTTCCTTTGTGCCACCTACACCGATGCCGATTGGAAGGATATATTTTCAGAGAGGTTGTCTATATGGCTCTCACAAAACTTCCTGTAAGGCGTGTCTGGTAACCTCGGGCAAGAATCTTAAGACAGCAAACGACCCAGAGAGAATTCTGAAAGCACTTGAAGAAATGAAAGAACGCTTTGGGACGAATTACTTCTTCATAGCAGACGATGATTTCCTCGCGAATCCAAATGCCGCGCGCGAATTATTACTGAAAATATCGAGTTGGAGAAGCAAGCCATCAAACAGTTCCATTACGTTTTCATTCCAATGCAGGGTTTCATCTTTTCTTGAGTTTATTGAAAAATTCCGAGACGCAACGAGACTTTTTAAGGATGCAGGAATTGTTGAAGTGCAATTTGGAGTCGAAAGCTTTCACCAGCGGCTTGTGGATGAATTTTGGGGAGGGAAATTCAAAGTGGACGAGCTTCCCAAAGCATTAGAAAACGCGAAAAACGCAGGGCTTTATACGCTTTGCAATGTTCAATTTGGTCTGCCCGGAGAAACTGAGGAGGAAATGCAACGTACAAAAACCAAAATTCGCTCTTTTATGAAAAAAGGACTAACAGATTTTGTTGATCCCTACTTTCTCACCGAATTCAGCAAGGGAGGATACAGGACAGAGTACGAGTTTTCCGAATATCCCTCGATGTGGTCGGACAAAGCGAATAAGGAGTCAATAAAAACGTGCAGGGATGAGACTATGAAGGAGATGACAAAAATATTCCTCAGGAGGTTGAAGAAAGGGAAGGAATTAGAAGGAAAAAAGATTTTTGTCCCAACGAAAGCATTAACCTAATCCTATTTCTTTTTCGCAGGGCCGAACCTTCCCCTTGGCTTCGCGAACTTCAGTTTCGGGTACGCCTTCGCGAGCGATTCCGCGCCCACGCCCGCATCATACCACAAATTCACGAGTATTCGCTGGATGAGGTATGCTTCTGCAACTGGCATCAACGCCTTTGGCCCTGTCATTTTCGCGCCTTCCCCTGCTTCCTCCTCCTGTGGCATTTTCACACCCGAGAGCGAGCCTGCGAGTATTTCCTTCGCTTCCGCGGATTTGATGCTTCCGAAAACCTCCGCTAGAGAGCCGAACCCCTTCCTCTTTCCAGAGGTAAGGCGCGCGGCATACTCATCTATTTTCGCGAGGTCGATGCGCGTGAATTCAAATGCTTTTCTGTTCAGGGTGTCGCACAATCCCGCGAGCATGTGAACTATTTCAGGCTCGCTCGTGCTCTCGTCGATGCTCATCTTCTTTATTGAAATCCATTCCTTGTATTTCGCGGCAAAAGATATCTCGTCCATACCAATCCTCCTAATCGATTGTTTGTTTTTTATTTCGCGCGCCTCGCTATCTCGCGCGCAGCGAGAATTCCCGTGAACGCGGACCCCACGATTCCGCGCGAGACGCCTGCTCCGTCACCTATCGCAAAAAGGTTTTTTATATCCGTCTCCATGTGCCTGCTGACCCTCACGCGGAGCGCGTGGAACTTTATTTCAGGGGAATAAATGAGCGTGGAATCCTCTGCGACTCCTGGAACCACTTTGTTGAGCGCGTCCAATCCCTCAATAATATCCGTGACCATGCGCGCCGGAAGCGTCATGCTTATGTCGCCAGGGGTAACATCTTTGAATGTGGGCTCGACGTAACTTTTCTTTATGCGCTCCCAGGTGGAGCGCCTGCCTGCCCTCAGGTCGACCATTCTCTGGAGAACCGGCTTCCCCCCGCCAATCGTGGTCGCCATGCGCGCGATTGACTCCCCGTAACTCGTCGTGTTCTCCACTGGTTCCGTGAGCGCCACGCGCACGAGGAAAGCGAAATTAGTATTCTGCGATTTTTTCTTCCTCATCGAGTGCCCATTCACGCATACGAACTTCCCGTAATTCTCTGACATCACGTACCCGTAGGGATTCGTGCAGAACGTCCGGACAAAATCATCGTAAGTTTTGGTCTGGATGTGGAACTTCGGGTCCCAGCAGATTGAGGTCACCCACTCCATAATCTCAGCAGGAACCTCCACGCGCACGCCAATATCTATTGGCTGGTGTTTCGCCGGGATGGCGTGCATCTCGCAAAGCCTCTGGAGCCAGCGCGCGCCCCCTCTCCCAGGCGCGAGAACAACGTAATCCGCGCGCTCCCTCTTCCTCCCAACCACGACTCCTTCGATTCGCTTCCGCTTTCCTATAATCACGTCCTCGACGTTTTTCTCCACGAGAAATTTCACGCCTTTTTTCTCCATCTCGTCCTTGAGCGACTTTATCACTTTTGGAAGCTGGTCAGAGCCTATGTGCCTCTGCCTTATGGGTATGAACTCCACTCCTTCTGTCTTCGCCTTGCGCTCGAGTTCGTCTGCGCGCGCGTCAGGAACGCTTTCTCCATCTCTCGCCCCGTGCTCCACGAAAACGTCATCAATATATTGAATAGTCCGCTCGGCCTCCTCTCGCGGAAGAAATTCGAGCATGTTGCCGCCTATCACTGGGCTTAGGTTCAATTTTCCATCCGAGAAAAGCCCTCCCCCGCCCACGCCGTGCACGAGGTCGCACCGCCCGCAGTTTATACAGTATCCCATCCCGTCGCGCGGGCAGCCCCTGTTTTTGATGTCCTTTCCCTTCTCGATAACGGTAACTTTCAGCCCGCGCCCGCGGAGCGACAGCTCCCGCGCGCAGAACAGGCCGGCAGGCCCGGCGCCCACGACAACGATATGCATAGTATCCACTAATTAGTATAAAATAAGAGGTATAAAAATGCGCGCGTTGAATGAGCGCGCGCGGTGCTTATCCCTCGTTAGCGCTGAGCGGCACCGAAAGCCCAATCACCCTCATCCCTGCGTCTATGACAAGCGTCTGACCTGTTATGTTTCTCGATTCATCTGAAGCGAGGAACAACACTGCGTCTGCAACGTCCTCGGGAGTTACGAGCCTTTTCATTGGCGTGTGCCCAATGTATCTATCTATCGTTTCTTTGCTCATGTGCTTTCTGACAGCTTGCGTGTCCATCAGGCTTGGCGCTATTGAGTTGATTCTTATCAGGAATCGCGCGAACTCGTCTGCGAGAGATCGCGTCAGGCCTTCAACTGCTGCTTTTGATGCTGAGTACGCGGCCTGATAGCCTGCGCCGAACTTTGCCGCTATCGAAGAAATGTTCACTATG
>JBFMAP010000001.1:0-26447 GCA_040755655.1 Microcaldota archaeon | reverse complement strand
GCACTCGAAAACGAGCCTCGTACGCTTCCCCTGTTTTTTTACCGGTGTCTCGCCGGCGACCTTCCCCACATAGCCCATTATCTTGCGCTCGTGCTGGCGGTTGCCCCAAGCGAGCGGCCTGCTCTTCCCCCTGCTCGGCGTCTTCACCCTGTGCTTCGTATGCTTGTTGCACTTCGGGCAGTATGTTGAAATCTCGGTTGGAAACTTCATCCTCACACCCCTCGGGCATCAGGCCTCTTCCGCGAACTTTTTGGATATCAGAAGCTCCGCATCTCTCTTTGGAAGGGAGTGCATCTCGCCGCTTTTGAAAGGCCCGTACGTGGACATGTCGAAGCCGATGAAAGTCGGCAGGTCTGAGAGCAGCCTTATCCTCTTCCTGTCCTTCGCCCCCTGTCTCTCCTTTCCCGCGCTCTCGAACGCCTGCGCGTCCTCCCGCAACTCGCTCGCGCGCCTGAGTATCAGCGACTCGAACCTGCGGTTGTTCTCGCCTACCACGCGCGCGACGGACTCGAAGAACTCCTGTTCTGCAGGCGCGAGGCCGGACGGCCTCTCCTCGCCCCTCGCGCTCCTGAGCGCCGCGAGGACTATTTTCTGCTCGCGCCTTGCGTATATGTCCCTGATTATTTTTAAGATGTTCTCGTACTCCTTAGCCTCAGAAAGAGAGAACCTCTCGCGCGTCCTCCTGTCCCATCTCTCTACGGCGGCCTGGACGCTCGCGTAGAACTCGTCCGGGAGTTCTGAAAGCACCGGGCTGCCCCTCTCCCTTGCCTGCGCCCTTCGCAGGTATTCGTACGTTATTTCTTCGGAGTCTGCCATGAAATCACGTTAAATGAACGCCTGTTTTTTGCATATCAGCAGAATCGCGAGCCACTCCGGGAGGTCCAGCGTGAAATCCTTCAGCGGCCCGAACGGCTCCCTGTTTATCACGAGCCTCGGCACGTCCCTCACGTGCACGCGGACCTTCTGCTCCCCGAACACGCGCGCGTCTTTGAAAGGCTCGCACCCGGCAAGAGCGTCTGGCGAGCTAAGCCGCTTAGCCGCCATGCCGGTCTCGCCGTGCAAACTATCCGGCAGTCTTATTAGTTTCGTGGAGTCTGCCGTCACGTTCTGGTCAATCCTGTCGCTGAAGCGCATCCCCTGGAGGTCCATCATCTGCTGGATCTGCGCCTGCGCGTCCCGCTGGCTCATTTTCAGCCAGTAGTCCCAGTTTCCAGCCCGTATCGCTGACTCGACGGCCTCCTTTTTCGCGTATATTTTTTTCGCCATATAATTACTTATACCTATGCTCTCGAGTTCGCCTTTTCGCAGAGAATTTATAAATGTTCGCGCGACCCTGCCGTACCAGCCAAGGTCGCCGGGCTTGGGGCCAACGCGCCTCTCGCCACGCGTCCTCGGCCTGAAGAAAATCGACTCATACTGCAGCCCCACGCCCGTGAGGTAATCCACGATTTCCCTGCGCGCGCCTGCGCTCAGCATCCTGAACTCCTCGCCGCGCACGTGGACGTGGTAGCCCCTGTTCCCGCTGAAATTCACGCTCATCTCTTTTTTTGAGATTCCGAAATCAGGCGCGAGAAACTCCTCGATAAGGCGTATTGTCTCCTGTTTCACGGCACTCAGGCACGCATCGCACGCCCATCCCTCCCCATGCTCGGCAACGCACGGAACTGCTTTTCTGTCAAGGTGGTTCGCGTCCAAATCAAACACGAGGTCGGCGCCGAGCCAGTTCTTCCTCACCATCGGCCGCGCCTCAGGGAATTCATAGTACGCAGACGAATAGGAGATGTAGAAAGGCGTGTTGCGCACGAGATAACTTCTCAACTCCTCCGGCGACTCGAACTTCACGTGGCGGGACTCGATTTTCTTCTGCCAGCTGCCGAAGCCCCACTCCCTCTTTTCCATCTCAGTGGGAGGCTCGAAGTTTGCGCGCTGGTAATAAGCGCGGAACTTCCCCTGGACGAACTGCTCCTCTATTTCCATGCTCTGCCCCTGTATCGCAGTGGGTTTTTAACCCCGCAGTCAGCCACGCACAAAGCATACGAATCCATCGCGGCGCACGAGGGCATCTTGTACGCGCGCCTCTTCGCGTGCTCCACCTGGTACCTCGTGGTCTGCTCGTTGAAGTCAGGCGCGTCGGCGAATATTCTCACTATGTCGTCCACTCCAAGCCCTGCGTTCAGGAGGAAGACCGCGAGCGCCCATCTCGCCGTGTGCGGCAGGTTCTCGCTGTTCTTCAGGTCTGCGAGAAGCTTCTTTATGCACGGAGGGAACCTCTCCGGGCTTATCCTCGCGGAAATCGCAGTCTCCTCGGTGGGAATCTGCCTCTTCACATCGTCCGCGGCCCTCTGCACCATCTCAGGAACGCGCACCTCCTTCCTGATTGTGGAGCGCTCCATGTAAACCCGCACAGCCTCCTCGAGAACGCGGATTGTCTCGTTCCTGCTGAGATAAACACGCCCCTGCGACAGTTTTTTGTTTATCAGTTTGTAATCCACGGATTTGGGCGCGAATTTCAGATAACTCGCAACCGAAACCCATCCCTCGCGCAGGTCAAGCGCAACCCCCAAATCCTTCGCAACCTCCATGATGTTCTCATCGGAGTCGCTCCTCATGTACGCGCCTGTCCGTTTAGCCTCTGCTACCGCGTACCTGTTCGCCACGAAACGCGAACCAATCGCAGAGACAATCATCCTCGCCAGCGCATAGGACGCCAGCTCATCCTGGACGGCCGCGCTCAGTTCGCTGGCGAGCGCGGGTATCTCGCCTTTCCTGAGCGCGCCGAGAACGCGCGCCTTCGCCTTCTCCACGAGCCTCTCGCTGGGCGCGACGTTGGCTTCCGCTATCGTCTTCTTCGCGCGGGACGTGAAGGGGTATTTTGCTTGGAACAGAAGAACCATAGATGACCTCACACTACTACGTCTAAAAGTATGTTAGAAAGAATTAAATCTTTGTATACAAACATCTGAATCGGTGTTCGTTTGAGGAAAGAGATTGTTTTATTTTTGTCATTTTTTTTAATTGGTATCGCATGTGCACAGAATAGTCCAATCGCTCGAGTTATCCACGGGCCGGCCGTGCTCGAGATCAGCACGGATGAATCCACCTCTGATACGCCCTTTTTCAACGTCGGTTATACTGTGAAAAACGTTGGTGGTGAAGATGCGTATCAATTATATATCCGTCCCGTTCCATCCGACAATTTTTTCTCGGAGGGAGAGTCAGAACATCTGCTGGCTCCTGAAGCGGTTTTGACGGGCAGTACTGCTGTTGCGATTAGTGGAACTGCCCGCGGCACATATGTGGGCGCGCTTGCTGTGGAATACTCGGGGCGATATTTTCGGTTTTGGAGCGAACCCGAGAGGTATTTCTCCTCATCACTCCATCCTATTTTTTTGCACTATGGAAATAAAACGGAGTCGCTGGTCCAGTCAACAAATTTTAGTATAGAAATGAGGAGCGGGGCACAAGCGAAGATTTCGGTGGATATTGAAAATTTCGATAACGTGTCGCATACTGTCGAAGTTCGTCTGGTTCTAGCCGGAGAGTTTGACGGGGACGAGAGAGTCATGTTCACTCTCCTTCCGAAATCAAAGAATAGGATTGAACTCAATGTATATGACGCGGTGGCAAAACCGGGAAAAACATACGCCGCGTTGTTGATCGTGGACTATGAACACGCGGGCGCACATTATTCTTATGTCAGCTACGGGAAGATTCGTATCCACGAACTTCCATCTTTTTCGCTTTTTTTTGTCTTAGCCATTGGCGTCTGTGTGTTTGGGTTATTTTTATCGCGAGGGCCGTATACAAAAAATGCATTTGTTGACTTGGTGGCGCTTATTGCCATTTACATTTTTTTGCTGCATTTCTTTGATCCTTCTAAAATTTTTTTAGAAAGCATTCCGGCTATGGTGGATATGCCTCCGCACTATCTGACCGCGAATTATCTAAAAGATTACTTAATTCCGCACGGGAAGATATACGGGTGGGCGCAGGGTTGGTTTGCAGGATTCCCAATTTTGCAGTTTTACTTTCCATTGTCGTTTCTGCTTGTTGAACTGTTAGGCGGTCTTTTGCCGTTGAGTATCGGATTTAAAATTGTTACTCTGCTTGGAATTCTTTTGTTGCCAATCGTAACTTTTTTCTTTCTAAAGTTGCTTGGCTTTGAATTCCCGGTTCCTAGCATCGGCGCTATTTTATCGTTATTGTTTTTATTCAATGAAGGCGGTGCATTCTTTGGGGGCAGTATACTCAGCACCATAGTCGGAGAATTTAGTTATAGTATAAGTTTTTCTTTGCTCTTTTTGTTTTTGGGGATGTTGTATAGAAATATTCATGAAAAAAGATTTTCTATCCTTACCGGCATTTTATTCGCACTGGTAGTACTGAGCCACATTGTCACTGCCGTTGTCGGAGTTTTATCCTCCGCGTATTTTATAGTTTTTTCTGATAGAACTGAGCGATGGCGGAATTTGTCTATACTTGTAAAAACGTTTTTCCTCTCTTTTGCGCTGAGCGCATTTCAGATAGTACCGGCAATTAGCGGAATAACGTTTATCACACCTACGGTAATAGCCGCGTGGTTGGGCCCTCTTCCGCTAGAAAGCATCTTTATCTTCCCGCTTGCATTTTATACCGTTCTGAAGGGGATGCAAACAAAGGATAAACGGATAGAATTTATCGTTTATTGTTTGTTTGTAGCGGTTATTTTGTTTTTTTGTGGCTATACGATTATTATAACGAGTTCTACGCGTTTTTGGCCGGTTATATACTTTTGGTTTGGTTTACTCGCTGCTTGCAGTATAGGAAGTTTGCTGAATTCCGTATATAAAAGAAGGACGGTTTATGCGAGTCTATTGACGCTGTTGCTTTGCATATTTCTCTTTATTTTTTTAAAAAATACGTCACTGAAGAAGGGACTTGATTGGAACTACTCCGGGTTGGAAAGCAAACCGGGATGGGGTGAGTTGTCGGGCATGTATTCCTTTTTTGCTGACATCAAAGATGATGCGCGCATCGCATACGAACCTTCGCCGTTGCAAAATCGTTTTGGTTCGATTCTGGTATTTCAGTTGCTGCCATATTTTGCAAAGAAAAACACATTAGAGGGATTGTATACGGAGGGCAGTCCGACCTCGCCGTTTGTAATCTTCACCCAGAATGAAATCGCGGACGAATGCTATCGACGTTTATCTGCGTATGATTGGTGTGCTTTTGATCTTGACAGCGCCACTAAACATTTGGAGCTATTCAATGCAAGGTATATCATAGCCGTATCAAAGAGATTAAAAGAGACACTTAGCAGGCACAGCGAATGGCAATCTTTGAAAAAAATCGGTGCATATGAGATATACGGGCGGGTTGGGGGTAAACCGGGGTATGTGGTGGTACCGGAATACGAGCCAAGGTTTATGAATACAAACGACTGGAAAGCGGTTTCTTTCGAGTGGTTCAGGAATAACGAAAAGGTGCCGATTGTGTTCGCGGATGCAGTGTCCGATCAAACCGAACAAGGTAGCAGAACGCATGGAGAAGACTGCGCTATAAATGAAACGGTTTTTGAGGAGGAGGTGGTATTTGACACCAACTGCGTTGGGAAACCCCATCTCGTGAAAATATCGTATCATCCGAACTGGATGGTGGAGGGTGCAGATAGGGTTTATCTAGCTACGCCCTCGTTTATGCTCGTTTATCCAAGACAAAGCCATGTGCGATTGTTTTTTGGTAGAACGTGGGGCGACTATCTGGGGATTGCAATTACCATCGCAGGGGTCTTGCTCGCCTTGGCGTATGTTTTGAATGGCTTTATCAAAAAAATACGCGGAAGGCGGAGGTAGAAGGAACACTGCGAATTCTTTCGCGATATTTGCTTATCATCACTGAACTCTTTTCATAATCCTGAAGGTGCATGAGAACTGGGGCAGATAAAAAATCTTTTCATCGCGATATGCGTCTGTCAGATACACGTACATGAGTTGCGACCTTTTCGCCAGCGGCATAGATTGTGGCGAATCAAGCAAAATGATGCGCGACGGCCTGTTTTTTTCTATATCGTATATTATCTTATTTACTATCTCAGAGTTGCTATTGCCCATGCCGCAACAGAACATGGAGTAGTACGACGCGGGCTCGCGCCCGCTGAAAAAGTATAGGCCGGGCCCCATCGGAAAGACAATGAGTTTGTCCGACTCGTTCGTGTTTGATTTTATGTAGGACGAAACCTTAAGTAATGAATCCAGATGAGCGTCCTTGTCCATGTGGGGCAGAATCAGCAACTGCGCCCCGACGCATATTATCACGAGCATAAGCAGCTCGGCAATCAGGGCCTTGCGGAAATCCTCGAAAGACAGCCCCGAGCGCAGGCGGACCGCGCGTTTTGCGTCTTCTGAGAACTCCTTAAGAACGAGTCCGGCGAGAATAACTGCCGGTGGCAGCGCGGGAAAATAATGATACGGCCAATATGCTGAGGGAAAGATGTTGAACAGGCCTCCGAAAATCCATATGATGAGAAAAGAAACTGCTGGTCGTTCATTTTTTGACAGCAAAACATAAACGGCAGGGGTGAGTATTAGCGCTATCAGCGGAAGTTGCAGCAATGTAATCGGGGTTAGGAGGGCTTGCGCGTGCGTGATAAAATTAAAGATGAAAACATTGTATATCATTTCTGACAGCGCGCCAAACAAGAAGAACACGGACGCGGTGAGAAGCAGGGGAGTCGCACACCCAAGCAAAAGAAGTGCCATGTCTCTCCTAAAATTACGCGGGTTCTTTTTATTCTGCAACCACGCATAGAAGAGAAACGCCAGAAAGACGTAGAGGCCCGTTTGCTTGAAAATTATTGACAAACCAGACGAGACGCCGGCGAGCAGGAGTGTTCTCCAATCATTGCGCTCAAAATAATAGGCATACAAAAATAATGCGCTGACCGCAAGAAACAACGTCATGAACGGCTCTGCAAGCATCCATGAGCCCCAGAACTGCACCTCGCACACGACGAAAATCGCCGAGGCGATGAGCGCCTCTTTCCCTCCGAACATTTTTTTTGCAAGCGTGAAAATGGTCACGGTGATTGCTACCTCGACCAGAGTGACCAGAATGCGCGCTGTTGCCAACGACTCTCCGAGAATTTTGAAAAAGAACGCAAGAAGCAGAGTTGGGCCGGGTGAGTACATGTGGAATGTATCGCGGTATATGAGCTCCCCCCTGTTCGTCAGCCATGCCCAGGTCAGGTAATACCCCTCATCACCAAAATAATAGTTGGAAAGCACGGAATAGTGCAGAAGAGTTTGCAGGAGAACTAGGAAAAGTAATAGTTTCTCTTCGCGCCCGAACATCTCATCATCTAAAGTTATTCAACATCGATTCTCGGCGCTAGGTAATACACCAGGCTCGCGTCGCCCACGGGGTAGGTGATTTTTATGGGCGCGTTTGACTTCATGTGTATCGCCATCGGCTGGTTGTCAGCGCATGCCTTTGTTATGTCATCGAGGTACTGGAGCGGAAATGTTGCGCGCGCTGCGCTCTTCACGCTGAGGTCAAGCACAGAGGCCTTCTCGCTCTCTGTGCGCATGTCGGCGGAATCCCCGTGCGCGGTCACGTTGAACCCCTTGTCCGTCGCCTCGAGAACAAGGTGCGAGGAGATGAGCGCCACGTCGCGCAGGACCTCCTTGAACTGCCCGCCGTTAATCTTGATGACCGCATCATACTCTATCTTCGGCTCCTTCTGGTGCCCTGCCGGAAGGTCCAGAAGCGGCAACTTGAAATGCCTCTTTGTCTTGTCCTGGGACACGAACTCTAGAAGGAGTTTGTTCTCCTCCGAACTCATTGTAAGTTTTTCCTTCCCCCTTGTCCTAGAAAGTATCTTGCTGAGGTTATCGAAGTTTATCCCGACCTTGTTCGAGGAATCGACCTTGTAGGAAAGGAATGCGGCCTTTGGAATGCCGAAACTCACCATCGCTATCTGCGAGGGGTCCATCGCGCGCAGGCTTATTCCGTCGGAATTCACGTCCAGCGTGCCCTCCTCTATCAGGTTCACTATCGCGTCGACGCAGTTCTTCCACGTGCGCGCGTCTTCCACCTGTATCTCGAACATTTTCTCACCTCTCACGCCGAATATTACGGCTAGTTATTGACCGTCATTAATAATAATTTTATCGCAGCCTGGCGGGGTGTCGAAAAGCCCTGACATGAACAATTTCACGTATCCCACGTACGGGATGCGCAGAACGACCCTTCCCTTCACCCTCTCGCGCTGGACAGGGGAATTCCCACCCTGCACATCGAACGCGGCGCTGTTATCGCCTTTCGTGAGATAGTAGCGCGCGCCCTCAACGTTCACGACCGCGACGACGCGGTGGATGATTGCGCCTGAGCGCGCGAAAAAATCCGAAGGAAGAGGCTCGTAAACGATTATGTCATTTTCGAGACTCGGGGCTATCCGCGAGCCTGCGATTGTCACCGATTTCACGCACGGGATTTCCGCGAGCGCGCCTGTTGATGGGTTCTTCTGCCTGCACAGCCCGCATTCGAACGAAACTAGGCCGTCCGTGGTTGAGATTTTTCCGCCCACGCATACCGGCTGCATCTTTTTGAGGTCCTCGACCGCGCGCCCCCAGTCCTCCCTGCTCACGTTCACCTCCGGCGCGCTCGGGTCTGCGTCCTGCAGCAGAACCATGTCCCCGCGCTCGAGGTTGGGCAGCATACTGCAAGACACGACCGCATCGAGCGGCGAGGAGGTGTTGAGAAGGAAACCGAGAGCGAGCCATATCGCCACTGCCGCCAGTATCGCGATAACCGTTTCTTTTATCTCGTGCGCCCACCCGCTCGTGCCAGCGCCCACGTAAATTTCCGCCGCGAGGAGCACAATCAGCAGCCCTGCGGCAACGAGCGCGAAAACAGGCTCTCTCGTGAGGATGAAGAGCGCGAACACGGCGATTATCGCGATGTAGAAGTATTTTTTCCTCAATACTTCGGCCAGTATTTTCTTCAGCGACTCGCCGCCAGTCTCTTCCTTCTCAATTCCCTTTTCCATCTCAAGCCCTCCCTTTAGACTCCCCTCTAACCACGCCAGATGCAATCACGTGCGCAAGCCTTATAGGCTCCGGCATCGGCGCGAACATCCCCAGCGCGGCGCGCGCATCCTCAAACGACATTCCGGCAATCTGCATGTAGTATTTGTGCCTGAGAACTCTTCCGGCGCGCCTTATGAGCGCGAGTTTCTGCCCGGAATTTTTCACGTGCGCGAGCGCCTTTCTTACCTCCTTCATATTTGGTTTCTTTCTCACGAGCGCGATAACGGGGATGTGCAATCTCTCGCTCAGCCCGCGTATGTCGACAACATTGAACCCAGCGAGCATTATTCCATTCATAAAAATCAATCTTATCTCGTCCGCGAACCTCGATTTTCTTATCATTTTCGTTACCCGCTCTGTTGCGTCCTCCCCGTCCCTCTCCACGCTCGTGCTCAAAACAGCCTCAACAATCCCGTCCCGATAAACGACACCGACAACAAGCACGCTCTTTGTTCCCTGATCAAAGGGGGAGTCGTCGATCCCGAGCACGCGCGCGCCTTTTTTGAGCATAGCCCATCATTTTTTGGCCTTCTTCATCGAAGCCCGTATCTCGCTGGCTGCCCTGCCGAGTTTTTTCACTGCCTCCTTGAGCGCTGTTGTCGGCTTCTTCCCCTTCGTCCTTAGCACGAGCCTCGGCCTGCTCAGAATCGGATGCTCCACCGTGCAGGACACGAACGCGACGCCCTCGTCCTCTAGGAGAACGCTCCTGAGCGCGTTCGGGAATGTGCTGTCCTCGCCCTCGAGCTCGAACTCAATCGAGTTTTCGTCCTTGCTGATAATATGCATCTTCAAAAAAACCACCTCATTCCCTGTAGGGAGACCCGAGCCTCCTGCCCTCCTTGTTCCCGCAGGACTCGCACGCGAGCGCACTGCCGGCAAGTTTGAGCGGGGATCTGCATCTCGTGCAGAATGCCTTTATCACCCCGCACCCCCTGTCCCTTGTGCTCAGCGATGGCTCGCCCGCCTTTATGTCCTCGACTGTCGCCTTTATTATGTCGCCGATCCTTATCTCGTCCTTTATGTTGCGCGCGTAGCCGGGCTTCACCCGCGAGACGTGGAGAACCCCGAAAACGTCTGGCCAGCTCTGGCGCGTCATCCCTGTTTCCGAGGGCGCGATGCGCACTAGCGCGATAGGCTCGAAAATCTCCTCGACCCTCCCGAGAACGGTCATGCGCGGGCTGAGCGCGCTCGGCAACGGATGACGCGGGCGAACCGACACGCGCCTGTCAGAGCCGATGCTCACGGCTCCTGCTATGAGCGCGCGGATGGTGTCCCCATCGACGTACGTCCCCTCGCCGGGTATGAACTCCTCCTCTGTGCCCAGCGCGTCACCAGGTGCGGAAAATTCCATAGAACCACGTGTTTGTATCTCGCAAAACGAGCCTACCTCGTCGGTATATAACTCAATAAATATTTAAATACGTTTCTTCATAGTTTATAGCGGAAGGAATCAAAGCACGTCGTGTATTAGTGGCTTGTTTGTTCTGTGGTCTTATGGCAACGAAGCGAGTTCTCGTAATCTGCGTGGACAGGGACAACGACCTCCACGAGAAGGCGAAGGTCAGGACGCCTGTCATCGGCAGGGAGGAGAACATAACCGCGGCGACGAGGCTCGCGCTCATCGACCCAGAGGAGACCGATGCGAACACCATCTTCGAGGCAGTGCGCGTTTTCGACGAGGTTTCGAAGGAGAGCGAGGCGCAGATAGCCACGCTCGGTGGCGACAAGAAACTGGGGTACCGCGCGGACAAGGAGATCGCCGAGCAGATCGACAAGGTCCTCGCGGAGTTCAAGGCGGACTCGTGCATCTTCGTCTCTGACGGCGCGTCCGACGAGCAGGTGATGCCAATCATACAGTCGCGCCTCAGGATAGACTACGTGAAGATTGTGGTGATGAAGCAGGCGAAGGAACTTGAAAAGACGTATTTCGTGCTTCTGGAAAAACTTAAGGAGCCGCACTACGCGCGCATGGTTTTCGGCCTCCCGGGCCTCCTGCTGTTCCTGCTCGTGCTCGGCTATTGGATAGGGCTCGACTGGCGGCCAATGGTCGCGATACTTGGGCTGTACCTGCTCGCGAAGGGGTTCGGAATCGAGGACAGGATTCTGCACGCGGCGAGCGACTTCCGCGTCTCTGTTGACAAGATCGGGTTTATAGTCTATCTCTCGGCTCTCCCGCTGGGGGTGATCTCGCTTTGGCTCGGGCTCCAGGAGTACATCACAGCGTCGCAGACCCTTTACGACCCGGTCAAGATTGCGGCCAGCGTGACAAGGAGCATACTTATACTTCTACCCTGGGCAGGCATACTCGTTGTCCTTGGGAAGATGATAGAACTCCTCAACGAGAAGAGGCGTCTCGAGGCGCTGCGCCATTCGCTCTACGGGGTAAGCGTGGTCGTCGTATGGTTCATTCTCAAGGTCACGTGCGACTGGGTTCTGAGGGACGCGTATTTCTCGGACCTCGCGATCGCGATTATAGGCAGCATAATTTTCGCATTCCTGGCGCTCGAGGCTGTGAAGAGGGCAAGGATGGGGATCGCACTCTCGATGAAACTGGAGAACAAGGAGGTCCTGAACGACGTCGGCGCGTACATCGGGAAGATTGTCAGCGTGGACAGGAGGCACGGGGTGATAATAGTGCAGACGTCCTTCGGGCAGAAACTGAATCTCGGGCTTGAGAGCGTGATGAGCGTGAGCGACAGGGTGATGGTGAAATACTAGCCCAGAGCCCTAGGTATCGCTTTTTTCATCTCCTTTACGAGTTTTTTCTTCCGTTCGCCTTCCCTTAGCGCGTGCTCGAGCACATCGACGATCGTGCCCACCGGCACGATTTCTATCCTCTTCCGCTTCTCGGCGTCGAGGTAAACGTCTGCGGCGTTCGCGCTCGGGATTAAAACCTTGCGCGCGCCTGCCTCTATGGCGGCTTCCACTTTCGCGGTCACTCCTCCAACAGGAAGGACCTCGCCCCTCACGCTGAGCGAGCCTGTCATCGCGACGCTCTGGTCAATTGGAATCCCCTCCATCGCCGATATAACCGCGAGCGCGACTGATATGCTCGCGCTGTCTCCTTCAACACCTTCGTACGTCTGCAAAAATTGAACGTGAATGTCATACACCGCGACGTCACGCCCTATGTGCTTCTTTATCACCGCGGAAACGTTTTCAACCGCCTCGCGCGCAATCTCGCCCAGTTTTCCAGTCGCAATCAGTTTTCCCTCGCTCTTTGATGATGATGGCGTTACTTCTGAAACGATTGGCATTATCAGCCCAGACGAGCCGTCTCCCATGACTGCAAGTCCGTTTACTTTTCCGACTGCGTGTCCCTTCATCACGAACACCTTGTAATCCTTTTTCAAATCGATTATCTGCTGCGAGACCTGCTGCTCGAGCGTGCTCGCGAGCCTCTTCGCCTTCTCGACGTGCCCCTTTGTCACAACGCCTGCTCCCTCCTCCTTTGCCACGTCGCCTGCAGCGCGCACAATCCCGCCCAACTCCCGCAACTTCAGCGTGAGCCTCTTCTTCCTCCCTGCCTTCCTCCTCGCCTCATCTATTATCGAATCAAGAGCCGCGCGCTCGAAGTGCGGTATCTTCCCGTCCTTCCTCACCTCCTGCGCGACGAACTGCACGAGTTTTTTGCAGTTCTCCTCGTTGTCAGGCATCGAGTCCTCCATGTAAATCTCATAACCGTACCCGCGTATCCTCGAGCGCAGGGCCGGGTGCATGTTCTGTATGTCGAAAAGGTTGCCAGCGGCAACAAGAACAAAATCGCACGGCACGGCCTCCGTTCGAACAATCGCTCCTGAACTGAGCTCGCTCTGCCCTGTGATGGGATACCTCTTGTCCTGCATCGCGGTCAGGAGCTCCTGCTGCGCCTTCGGGCTCAGCGAGGAGATTTCATCGAGAAACAAGACGCCCTTGTTCGCGCGGTGGATCGCCCCGCTCTCAACGCGCAGATGAGGAGGCGTGCCTAGCCCGCCGGTGTTATGCGTGAGCGCAAAATCCACGAAATAGTTCCCCGTTTCAGTGGTTAGGTTATAAACAAACCCATCGAACGGCTCGCGCTCAATCGAGACAATCTCGTCAGGCACGTATTCCTTTATCGCAACAGGCATACCAAGCGAAACCTCGCGCGCTGCAACATATTCAATTTTTCCATCATCTCCAAGAACCGCGAACGGATGGTTCGGCGTGACGCGCGCAACGCAACCGCTCCGCGTTTTCACCTTTATCAGGTCGCCAGTATACCTGCGTTTGAAAACGCGAAGAACGCGCGTTTTTTGGATTTTGTATTCCTCATCCGCGCCGCCAAGCACGAATTCGGGCGTCTCTATCTTTTTTTCACCGCTCTCTTCCCCTATGAAGTATTTATCAACAATCTGCTCAATCGGCATGAAATTGCCATCGGCATAGAGAATGCACTCGCCCTGCGGAATGCACTGCAACGGGTCGTGCTTAACGTCCCCGAAAAGCGAGCCTGCCTTCGCGCCTGTCGCGTCGACGAACGGCGCCGCCTTCTTTCCTGAATTGTCCACTATGAGTTTGGGCTCCATGCTGTCGAAAGAGCCTGCGCGCCTTGAAATCTGCGAGGAGAAAATCATTGCAGCGATGATGAACGAGAGCGCGATCACCGTCGCTGGAATGAGGTATTTGTTCTCCTCGCCCAGGGACCATCCGGAAAAGGAGAGTATGAGTATGAAAATGAGCGCGAGCCCTATGAGCATCATACCTGGGGAGATTCCTGAACGCGCGCTCAGCCTCGCCCTCATCCTCTCCTGCTCCACGATGAGCCTCCCCTGCCCGACCTCCTGCGCCTTTTTGTTTTCTGTTTTCTCGCTCTCGGAGCCGGCTTTCAAACTTCCCATCCGCGCAGGCAGGTCCGTCTTAATAATTGCTTGTTTCTCTTCTTTTGGATATGCCTTCACGACCCTTATTACCGGATGGTTTTCATCCATTGTGTTCGGGTAGCAGAGAACGTCCTCCAAATCCTCGACGGGCATGAGTTCTGCCATCGCCTGCGCGAGCATGCTCTTCCCTGTGCCAGGCTGGCCCATCAGCAGAACGTTTCTCCGCTGGCTCGCGGCCTTCCTTATTATATTCGCTCCCTTGTCCTGGCCTATTATCCAGTCTATCAGCCTCTCCGGCACCTTAACCTCGGCGGTGGTTTTGTATTCTAGGGGCGGCATACGGAATAGCATAGCAACGAAAACATAAAAATTTATAGTTCGGAAAGATACAGGCCAAAAAGGTGTTTTTTTGAAGGTCGCCCTCATATCCCATACCCCAAACCCTGATTTGATTTGCGCCGCCGCAGCGCGCACAACCATAAAGCGCGAGGGCGCCGAGGAGGCGCTGAGGAACCTCGACGCAGAGGGCGCCGCGAAAACACTGAGGAGGGTGATGGGCAGGGGGCACCTCTCCGTAGTCGAGCACGCGAGCTTCACGTTCGCGATAGATGGAATCTCGCGCGCCTGCTCCCACCAGCTCGTGCGCCACCGCCACGCGTCCTACACGCAGCAGAGCCAGAGGTACGTGAAAATTGACAACGAGGCGTTCCCGTACGTGACGCCGCCGAGCATGAAGGGAAAGCACAGGGAAAAATTCGAAAAGATAATACGCTCGCTTGCGCGCGAGTACAGATATTTCCTAGATGAGGGTATTCCTGCTGAAGACGCGAGATACATTTTGCCGAACGCCACGTGCACGAACATCGTGGTCACGATGAACGCGCGCGAGCTTCTCAATTTCTTCGGGCTGAGGTGCTGCATGCGCGCGCAGTGGGAAATCCGCGAGCTCGCGAACAGGATGCTCGCCGAGGTTAAGAAGGTCGCGCCTGTGATTTTCGAGAACGCGTGGGCGAGGTGCAAGGAGCTGGGCTACTGCCCTGAGGGCGAGCCGGACTGCGCCTATCCCCCGAAGGGCGAGGCTACCTCCCGATCGCTTGGACCCCGGAGAAAGCAATCCTCGGGGAAAGAAGGCTGAAGTACATCTGCCGCTTCTTCTCGATTCCTTGGACGTTTTTCATAAGCTCGAAGAAGTTTCCGGATATCAGCGCGGCCTTCACAGGCCCGCGCTCCTCGCCGCCGCTTATCTCGAACGCGACGTTCGTCTGCACCGAGAAATCCCCGGTGAGTTCGTTCGAGGTGTGCTCGCCCATGAAGGAATGGATGAGGAGCCCGTCATCGCAATCCGCAACAACGTCATCAACTCCCCCCCGCCCTACTACGATGTTCGAGGGGGATATTCTCGGGAGCGAGGTGTAGCCTCCCCTCATCGCGTTCCCAGGAGTGCCTCCATCCGCGCCGTTTTTGCTCATGAGCGAGAGCGTCCGGACGTCGTACAGGAATTCGTTGAAGACGCCTTTTCTGATTAGGAATTTTTTCCTGCTCGCGCTCCCCTCGCCATCGAAAGCGCGCGTCCCGAGCGCGCGCGGGAGCAGCGGGTCGTCGCATACCGTCAGGCTCTCGGAAGCGACGCGCGCGCCCTTCTTCCCGCAGAAGAATGAAATGCCCCTCCTCGCGCGCTCACCGTTCACCGCAGGCGCGAGCATCATGGAGAGCAGCTCGTGCAGCGCGCACGATTCGAAAATGAGTGTGGTTTTTCTTGTTTGCGTCTGCCGCGCCCCGACCATACGCCGAGCAAGCTTGCCAGCGCGCTCGCCTATTTTCTCTGCGTTCACGCAAGCGAGATAGGAGGAAGCGCCTGCGTCATGCCCTATGCTGTTCCCCGCGCGCGCCTGCGCATGGAGCGAGAGCATCGTGTGCGAGTCCTGCGCGCGGAGCCCGCCAGAATTCACAATCTCCACGCGCGCCATCCCGTGGGTGAGCATGCATTCGGTTGGTTTCGCTTTCTCGCTTATCGCGGACAGCATCGCGTTCAGCATTTCTTTGGCATCACGCTCATCCATATGCTCTATTTTTTTGTCGAACGAAGGCGCGCGCGCGTATTTTTTCTTATGCGGAAATTCTATTCGACATTCCTCTGAAAATTTCGACATCTTGAGCGCCAGCCTTATCGCTTCCACTGCGTTTTTCTCGTCCGAAAAAAACGAGAACCCGATGCGCCCGCCCCTGAGGACGCGGACCCCGTAGCCCTCATCGTTGTCGAACTCCTTCTGGTGTATTACGTCGTTCAGCGTTAGGTATTCGTAAATTTTCGATTGCTGGCTGAAGACCTCCGCGCCGTCGGCGCCCATCCGCTCGGCGAGTTTTATGAATTTTTCCATTCCGCGCCTCTTGGAATTTTTATATCTTGAAGTTCGTCCTGTCGAAAACCCGTATTCCCGTGCCGCAGTTAGGACACGTGTGTTTTTCAGCGAGCTTGTTTTTCGTTATGCTGAACCCGTACCTCTCGATTAGGAGTTCGCCGCAGTTGTGGCAGTACGTGTTCTCGCCCGGATGGCCAGGCACGTTTCCCAAGTAAACATAATGAATCCCCTCCTCCATGGCGAGCTTGCGCGCGCGCTCAAGCGTCTCAACAGGCGTTCCGTGAATCGTCATTTTATTCGCGGGATAATAGGCGGTAAAATGAAGGGGCACGTCCCTGTCCAGCGCGCGCACCCATCCCGCGAGCGCGCGTATTTCGTCGTCAGAATCGTTCTTTGTGGGTATGACGAGGTTGATGAGCTCTATGTGCCCTTTTTTGTGGAGAAGTTTTATCGAGTTGAGGACAGGCTCGAGGCGCGCGCTGCAGATTTCCCTGTAAAATTTGTCGCTCATGGATTTCAAATCAATCCTGCTCGCGTGGATATCGCCCATCTCCTTTATCGCCTCTGGCGTCATGTAGCCGTTCGTTACGAACACGTTGTAGAGCCCGCTATCCCTTGCGATGCGCGCGGTGTCGTGGCAGTACTCGAAAAACACCGTCGGCTCGGTGTACGTGTACGCGATTCCCTGGCACCTGCCAGCGAGCGCCATCCGCACAATCTCGCTCGGCGGAAGGTCCTCGCCGAAAATGCTCTTCGCCTGGCTTATTTCGAAATTCTGGCAGTGGAGGCATCTGAAATTGCAGCCCACTGTCGAGAAAGAAAATGAGTCGGTCCCTGGAAAGAAGTGGAAAAACGGCTTCTTCTCAATCTTGTCAATTGCATAGGAGCACGCGCGGCTGTATACGAGCGAGTACAGCGCGCCGTCGATGTTCTCGCGGACCCCGCAGAACCCCCTCTTGCCGCTCGCGATAACACAGCGGTGGTTGCAGAGCGCGCACCTGACGTTCCCGTCGCCTATTTTGCCGTACAGCATCGCCTCTTTCATGAGTTTCTTTCTCGCGGAAGAAACTTAAATTTTGTTGATGAAATGATTGCGGGATAAAATGTACATCTCGGTGAGCGGGGTTCACGGAAGCGGCAAGACCAATTTGTGCAGGATGCTCGCGCGCAGGAACGGCTGGGAGTACAGCCCTGAAATCGTGGATACGATTATACCGCCCCCTTCATTCGGGCCGAAGAGCAAGAACCGCCTTCTGAGCCAGTTGTGGCACCTCCGCCAACTTGTGCTGCGCGAGGACTGGCTCCACAAGCACCAGAAGAAGGTCGTTGTGACTGACAGGTGGTGGCAGGACCTCATCGTTTACAGCAAGGTGCTCCTGAGCGCGCGCGAATACATGGTGATTGAGAGCATAATATCCGCTGTGCAGAAGGAGGCGCCTGACCTCGAGATCATCCTCTGGGCTCCGAACGACGAAGTTCTGGAAAAAATAAGCGCGCACGCAAAGGAAAAGGGAGGGAGCGAGGCTGACAACGACCTCAGGTATCTGAAAAATCTCAATCACGAGTTCAAGAAATACCACGACGCTTTCAAGGAGCTCCGCACGCTCGCGCTCATCGAGGCGACCGGAAGCAGCGAGGACATGTACCGGACCGCGAGAGGCATCATCTCGCGCTACGTCGTGGACAAGAAGCAGAGGACGCTCGGCGAATTCCATCCTTAAGTAGCATTCACAGCGAGATAAAGTTTCTCCCTCCCTTGTCGTATAATTGCCTCTCCTCCCTCAACTCGTGCGCCGCGAGAACCTCACCAATAAATATCGTGTGGTCTCCGGCATCTATTTCCTTCGCAACCCTGCATTCAAGCGCCCGCGCGCATTCCTTAATCACGGGCGGCTTAACCTTTTCTGCGCGCATCGGAGTCAGTTTCGCCTCCTCGAACTTGTTCTTGTTTCTCCCTGATATGCTCCCGCACAAAAGGGTTTCGCGCGCCAGACTCTCGCCCGGGAAATTAACGACGAATTCCTTGCACGTGCGAACCAAGCTGTGCGAATATCGTGTCTTTCCGATTGCAATTGCAACGAGCGGAGGCTCGAAGGAGGCAGGCATCGCCCACGCGAGCGTGATTATGTTGGGTTTTCCTTTTTCATCAACGCTCGTCACGAGCACTAGGCGCGCGGGGTAGAACCGCCTGTAGAAATCTGCTGGAACGGACGACATCCAATCACCTCACAGATATTCGCCAAGCCCTCGCTGCGATGTTTTTCTCTCTTTTTCCTTCTCACCGGCGCTTCCAAAAATGTCGATTTTCCCGTAAACCCCGTCGTAGCCCGGTGTCACCTTTATTTTTCCCTCGCGCACGCGGAGAACTCCTTCGGCAACGCGCTCAGACGTCGCCTTCAAAAGTTCCTCGCGCGTCGCGTCCATCAGAACCGCGAACTCGTTCCCAAAATAATTCACGACGCGCTCATACTCGCTTTTTACCGCTTCTGTGTTTTCGTTTTTCCCGAGCGCGTCCGCAATGATTTCCGAGAGCGGCACTATGTTTTTGAAAGGAATCGCAGTTTCAGGCACGAAGCCCGGCGGTCTGTCCGCAAGCTCCTCCACGCGATGAAGCACGCCGACGGTGAGCCTGCGCCTGCACACAGGGCATACGTTCCCGTATTTTCTGCTCTCCTCAGGCGCGAGGCTGAGCCCGTGCGCGCGGTGCCCGTCATAGTGGTACTTCCCCTCCTCTGGGAAAAATTCTATCGTCATGAGAAAATGCTTCTTGTCCTTTTGTTTTATCGCATTTGTTATCGCATCGTACGAAACGCGCTCTGGCTCGAACTCGAATACGTTCGCCTCCCTGCCGATTTTCTGCGTGGAGTGGGAGTCGCTGTTCGAAATCAGCGCGTATTTGTCAAGCGCGCTCAGCCTCCAGTTCATCCCAGGGTCTGAAGAGAGCCCGGTCTCAAGCGCGTAAATGTTCTTCGCCTGCTCGCCGAAGCACTCCTCCGCGGAATCGAACCCGAAGTTCGCGCCGAACAAACTGAACCAGGGCGTCCACGCATGCGCTGGAACCACCATGCACTCGCGCGAAACGCCCAGCACGGCCTCAACGAGCTCGCACGCGCCCATATTCAGCGTCGGCCTCCCGTCAGCAGAGAGGTCCCCCTTCTTCCCAAGCGCTTCGTTTATCTGCGCTACAATTTCAAACGAGGGAGCGAAAATTATGTTGTGGATTTTCCTCGTCTTTCCGTTTTTCTCGAAAACGTTGCTGACCTCTGCTGTGAGCATGAATAGCGCCTCGTCGTATTCGAAAAGCCCGTTCTCCTGCGCGCGCAGTTTTTCCTTCAACTCCTTCAGCCAGAGGGGGTGCGTGAAGTCCCCTGTGCCGAGTAGATGTATCCCTTTTATTTTCGCCGCGCGAGCGAGCTCCTCCACGTTCATGCCCGCGCTCGTTGCGCGCGAGTATTTCGAGTGGATGTGCAGATCCGCAATAAGGCGCATCAGACCACAAAGGCATATATTAATTATAAACGTTAAATATGAATCGGTCACGCGTGGGTTGAGTGGTTGGAATGGCTGAAAACATATTCAGAAAATTAAGCGCCGAGAGGGGGGTTTTCAAGGACGAGCGCGCGCTCCTTCCGGAGTATCTCCCGGAGGCGCTCCCGCACCGCGAGAGGGAGATAAAGGAGGTCGCGCTCGCGCTCCGCCCTGCCTCGAGCGGGGGCAAGCCGGAAAACGTTGTCGTGGTCGGGCCGACAGGCACAGGAAAGACGGCGTGCGCGCGCTTTGTCCTCAAGCAGCTGGGGGAATATTCGCAGCGAGTTCTCCCGATCTACATAAACTGCTGGGAAATCAGCACGCGCCACGGGATACTGAATAAAATTGCATCTTCACTCGGGGAGTTCGTGCCGCGCAGGGGAATCGCGACAGACGAGATAACAGAGAGGCTCGTTGATGTTCTTAAGAAGGCGAACAGGATTCCGATAGTCGTTCTCGACGAGATAGACCGGCTGCTCGCGAGCCAGTACGGGGAGGAGAAAGTCCTCTACGACATGGCGCGCGCGAACGAGGTTTTCGGAGTCGGGTTCGGGGTCATCGGAATAACAAACAGCGAGGAGTTCCTGAGCAGGATAGACGCGCGCATAAGGAGCTCGCTCGCGCAGAGGCAGATGAAATTCGAGAGGTATTCCCCGCAGCAGTTGAAAGATATTCTGCGCGAGAGGGCGAAACTCGCGCTCCTCCCGGACAGTCTTGGCGAGGAGGTAATTCCCCTGTGCGCAGCGCACGCCGCGAAAATGGGCGGGGACGCGCGCATCGCTCTCAGCTGCCTTTGGAAGGCAGGCCGCGCTGCGGAGAGGGAGGGCGCGGCGAAGGTGGGCGAGTCTCACGTGCGGGCGGCGTTCGCAGAGCCGGAAGAGATTGAGATGAAAAAATTCGGCGAGATTGAGAAAAAGATAATCCGCATTCTGAGGGAGAAAGGCGAACTCGCCAGCGGGGAACTTTATTCTGCGCTCAAAACAAAGGAGACGGACAGGACTGTTCGCAACTACCTCACGCGGCTCGAGAAGCTCGGCATAATCGCGACTAGGGAAAGGGAGGGGAAAAAAGGAAAAAGCCGAATGATAAGATTGAGGTGATTGGCAACTATGTCACGTGCTTCTCCGCATATTCGCCTATGTAGGGTATCATGTATTTCTCGCCTGTGTACGCCTTGTACGCGAGGTATATCGAATACAGGAAAAAGAGCGGCGAGAGCAGGCAGCCGATCGCGAGTAGATATGTTACTATGAACACGAGGTTCAGTATGAGCGACTGCGTAGCGTGGAACCTCACGAACTTGTTCTCTTTCTCAATCACGAGCACGATGAGCGCGCTCAGCCACCCAAGGAGGTATGAGAATGCAGCAAGCGCGTTAGGGCTCACCCCACCGCCTTTAGAAGGGGCCTCAGAAACTTTTTCAGCTTTAACTGGTTTAGGTTTAGCAGGCATCATCCCACCCCGAACTTATTCATTATTCATATTTCGTGGTATTTAAACCCATATCCTGCGCGCAAGCGGCGCGCGCAGGGGGGGCAGAAAGGCAAAGGAGAAAACGCCCCGAACTATTTGGATAGACTACCGCGCGCCTGCGACTATTTTTATTATGTCGTTGTTCTTGAGAACGTGCTCCTTCCCCACCCTCAGGCGGGTGCGCGCGTCAATCGCGCCTATGAAATTTTTCGCGAGGTCTGTGTGGATTTTCTCCGCAAGCCCGAGCGCGGTCGTGCCCTTTTTCACGAGGAACGCGTCAGGCAGCACCTTTCCGAAATGGTTCGCGAAATGATGCTCATCTTCTACTGGATAAACCACTATGAGCGCGAGCACATCGAAAACAACCGCGTTTATTATCTGCTGCACTCCTGTCCCGCTGTTCGCGCGCGCTATGCCTTTCAGGAATTCGAGCGCTGATTTTTGTTTATCCGACTCAGGCGCAAGAATTTCGAAATCCTCGTCCCCAGGCGTGTATTTCACCACTCCCTTTTTCGCGGCGCGGCGGAGCGCGAGTTCGGCCTCTGCGCAGCAGGGCACGATTAGTTTCTCCGGGAATTTTTGTTTCATCTGCTCGTAGTTCTCGCGCGCGCCAGGCACGTCAATCTTGTTCGCGGCGATGACGATTGGCTTCGAGATTTCGCGGACGCTGCGCGCGAAAGCGAGGATGTCGTCTTCTGACCAGTTTATGCTCTCTGTGGGAAGGAACGATTTCGCAGCGGCGACCGCGATGTCCGCCTCTGTTATTTTGAGCCCGCTGAGAAGCCCGCTGAGCGCCTCCAGATTTCCTCCCTTTATCTTCTGCCAACTCCGCTTTATTATGCCAGCGAGCCACTGCGCTATCTCATTCTCCAGGAAAACAACCTCGCCCGCAGGGTCGCAGGACTCGCATTGTCTCCCTTCCAAATCCGTTTTTCCAGAGGCATCGACCACTTGGATGAGCGCGTCCGCCGTCCTCAAATCGTCGAGAAACTTGTTTCCCAGCCCCTTCCCGAGGTGCGCCTCTGGCACGAGGCCCGCGACGTCGAGAAGCGCCATCGGCAGAAGGCGCACGCGCTCCTCGCACTTAGAGTTGTTCGGGTTGCAGGTGATGTTGAGCTCCTTGCACGGGCAGTCGAGCCGCACGTACGTGACGCCCTTGTTCGGCTCGATGGTCGTGAAAGGGTAGTTCGCAATCGGGACGTCGACGAGCGTCGCTGCTGAGAAGAAGGTCGATTTCCCGCTGTTAGGCTTGCCGACGACGCCAATGAGCATGGAGGTATTTCGAGGATGATTATAAAATAATTAACCCCCATATACTCGCATGCTTTGGACTGAAAAACACCGGCCAAAGAGCGTTGAGGAGGTCGCTGGAAACCCAGAGGCGGTCGAGGAGGTGAAGCGCTGGGCGATTGACTGGGGCCGCGGGGTCCGCGGGAAGCCCATCCTTCTTTACGGCCCTGCAGGGGTGGGAAAGAGCGCTCTCGCGCACGCGCTCGCGAACTCGATGGGCTGGGACGTCGTGGAGATGAACGCGAGCGACCTGCGCAACAAGGAGAGCGTTCTTCGCATCGCCGGCGCCTCGTCATCCTCGCAGACACTTTCTGGAAAAATCAAATTAACGCTCATAGACGAGGTCGACGGCCTGCAGTCCAAGGACAGGGGCGGGGGGAGCGCAATATCTGAAGTTCTGCGGAACGCGGCTCAGCCGGTGATTCTTACTGCGAACGATTATTGGAGCCCTTCCCTTTCCTACCTGCGCGCCCAGGCAAGGGGAATCGAGTTAAGGCGCATAAACAGCAGAACTGTTGCGGCTGTGCTGAAAAAGATAGCGGCGCGCGAAAAAATAGAAGTCGGCGAGGGCGCGATTAAAAGCATTGGAGAGCAGAGCAGGGGCGACCTGCGCTCCGCAATAAACGACCTCCAGGCTCTTTCAGAGGGAAAAATTAAAATCGAGGGCGAGGGAGTGAGCGTCGCGTACCGCGACAGGGAAAAGAACGTATTCGATGCGATTAGAGCGGTTTTCAAGTCAACAGAGTACGGCGGTGCAGCGTCCGCGTCATGGGGGCTCGACATCGACCACGATTTGTTCAAGAGGTGGATTGAGGAGAACATCCCGAACGAGTACGAAAAAACCGCTGATGTCGCGCGTGCATACGAATCCCTTTCCCGCGCTGACGTTTTCGACGGCAGGATTCCTGGCAGGCAGTACTACGGGTTCCTGCGCTACTCGAACGACTTGATGACCGCTGGCGTGGCGCTCGCGAAGGAGGAGAGGTACCACAAGTTCACGAAATACGCGTTCCCCAAAATAGTGAGGGCGCTGAGCGCCTCGAAGGGCGAGAGGGCGCTCGAGAAAAGCGCTGGGCTGAAACTCGGGAAGAAACTGCACTGCTCTTGGAGGGAGGCGCGCGCATATTTTCCGCTCGTGAAAATGCTCTACAGGGGCGAGGGGGAGGCGCGCGCAGCGCAGGCGTATTTCGGATTTGAGGACGAGGATGTCGAATTTCTTTTTGGGAGCGCTGGGAGGGAGAGGAAAAAACGAACGGCAAAACAAGGAAAAAGAAGAAGTAGCTTGGAAAGTGAACCGAAGCCAGCCTAGTAAAAGTGCTTATAAACCTCATCCCGTGATTTAACTGTGAGTAATAGTATCGTTTGTTTTTTATCATCGACATCGTAGATAAGTCTATAATTTTCAAATCGCGTGCTGAATCTATTGAACTTTCCGCTTATAGGTTTGCCGGCAGATTTTGGATGTTCTTTGATTTTTAGAATAAGTTTTTCGAGACGTAATTTTATGGGTTTGTCAAGTTCTTTTAAATCAGATTCAAAAGTATCGGTGAAAAGGAGCACATAGGACATCTACTCACGCAATAGTTTCCAAAGCTCGCTTTCGGGATGCAACTTTTCTTTTCCACTCGCCACTTTTTTCATAATTTCATTTGCGATTAGGTTTTCTAACAGATCGTCAAGCACAGCGCTGGATAGATAGTTTTTATAGCCCCCGATTTTTGCATATTTTATTTTTACATCGCCTCGTGCGTCTATTTTTGGAATTGAGAGAGAATAAACCACGTGTTGTTCTGTCTTCTCATCCTCAATTGGTACATTTCCCTCAAGGATTATACTCTTTTCGGATAGCATTTATTCACCTTCCTTTTTTGGACGCATGGGCGGTTCCATCCGCATCATTCCACCCATAGTGTCTTGAAGAAGTTTTTGAGCCACTGCGAATATGGTAAGCACGGTGTTTTTGAGAATTATAAAAGGAGTTTTGTTTGGGTTCATGTTAGTTCCGTTAAGACTATGAAAAATCGTCTCCTGATCTTTAGCATCACCTTCCCAAACAAGAATGTAGTGGTATCCTTTACTTTTGCCTATAATTCCCTCTACAGACGCTCTTAGTTTTTTATCAAGCTTTTCTTTTTCTTCCAAAGAGACATCTCTCTTTTTGCTCATCAAATAACTTATTCTAGTTATAATATTTAAACTTGCAGGTTATGCGGTTTACTGTAACAATAACCATTACGTTATTTTTATTTCGTTTATTCAATCTCTATTTCAAACGCGGCAACTGGCTGCTCGAGGTCGAAATTGCGGATTACCTGCGGGTGGATTTCCCCGAAAATCCCGATCTGCCTCGCACCCCTGCTTATGGTCGCGGCGCGGCCCGTTATGAACGATGGGTGGCTCCCGCTCCTCATCTCGCACCTCATCCCCAACTCGTGCAGGACCGCCTCTACCACTGATTTCATGTCGCTGAACGTGGCGTTCGCGTGAGTCGAGACCGCGCACAGTTTTTTAACCTGCACCGCCTGCTTTTCAAGGAGAACAGCCTCGCCCACTTCGAACAATCGCTGGGGCATCTTCTCATGGCGGTTCTCGCGCAGCACGCCGAGCAGAGAGGGAAGCAGCCACGTTCTCACCATAGTGAAATCCTTCGTGAGCGGATTGGATATTTCAACGCACGGATGCCGCGCCGCGAGCATGTCCTCGAAGTTCGTCTTGCTGTTCGTTAGCGTCCAGCACACGGCCTCGACGAACCCGAGCCCGACCATCACAGTCCTCGCGAGCGCATCCTCCTTTTTCTCCCCGATGCTGAAAAAGTTTGGAAGAGTCGGCTCGAACCTGTTGTAGTCGAAAGCGATGGCCGCGTCCTCGAAAATATCAACCTCGTCGAAGACGTCGGTGCGATAGCAGGGAATCTTGATGTCGAGTTCGTCGCCGCTCGCGCCAACCCCATAGCCCATCCTCTCGAGAAGTTTCTTCGCATCAGAAGATGAGAATTTCGAGCCGAGAAGCGCGTTCAGTCGCGCGACGCTTGTTTTCATTGTTTTTGTCTTCAAATCCGGGAATGTTTTTCCGCCTATTTTCACGGAGAGAACCTCCCCTCCCCTGTCTGCGAGCGAGGTGCAGAGGATGTTGAGCGCGGCGTTCAGCGCCCAGAAATGCGTGCCTGTCATGTCTATGAAGAGGTTGCGCGTCCTTTCTGTCACGCGCGTGAGTTCCCCGTTTATTATCGGCGGGAAAGAAAGGACGTTGTTTTTCGAATCGATGATTACTGGATAGCGGGGATGCCCTTTGAGAATGTGCGCGTAATCAACGCCCTTCGGGTGGCCGCGCAGAACCTCGCCCAAGTCCATCTCTTTCCTCATGTCCAGCGGGACGAACCTGACCTCGTGCGGTTTTACTGCCTTGTAATAAAACGGCGGCGCGAGAACATCGAGGTTATGGACGCCTATTGCTATTTTCTTCCTCTTCCTTCCGAACGTGTCGTGGATTTTTTCCTGGACCTGCATCAGGGATTTGACAGTCTTATCGTCGATTTTCAAATCCCTTACGACCGCGCCCACTATGAAAGGCCTTACCTCCTGCACGCTTTTGTCAACGAACAACTCAATTCCAGATGGGCGCGCTGAATACTCGCGCAGCCCTGCCCTCACGCCCAGAAATGAGGAAAGCGCGCGGCCCATCCCCTCCACGCTCAGGAGGTCAACGCGGTTCGGCGTGACCTCGACGAAAAACGCGTCGCCCTTTGTTTCCTCCACAGGCGTTCCCAGCATCGAGAGCGCCGAACCTAATTCGTCGCGCGAAACTTTTTTGCCTGCGAACGCGCACAATTCACTGCAGTCAAATTCCACAACTGCCATCTCACAACCTCAACCGAGCACCCCTCAGCC